>NZ_DFOE01000014.1:0-19850 GCF_002376635.1 Sphingobacterium sp. UBA3549
ACAGTTCAGTTTACACTACCCAGGTCTTTTTTATTTCCTGCTTTCTTTAGGCCTATCCGTAGGATCGTTCGGCATATCGTTAAGTTGATCGACCTGTGGGTCTACCCCAGCCTCTGCATCACCTTGATCCTTATGGTTTACATCTCGAATTACTTCTCCATTGACCCCTAGTTTAACTTTTTTCTTCTTCTCCATTTCTGTTCCGACTACGCGATTTTCGTTCTTTGTTGCCATGTCTTTTTAGTTTATTATTGTATAATTATTCTATTTATATCCGCTAATACCACATCGAGATCAGATTTTTAAATATTCAAGACTGCTATTTAACTTTCAACATCAGCCAGAAAAGCGATATCAACCAAGGTTTCAAGACTTAATTGGGAGCCAGTCCTTAACAAAGGACATTTCAAGCATATTTATGTTAGATCTATCTGTTTAAATGAACTTATATAGTAGAGGAACAGCCTTCAACTTTATAAAGTTCTTTACAATGCTATTTTTTCAACAACAAAACAAGCACAATCCTCTATCCGACAACAATAGATAAATTAAATTCGAAACACTTTCAATTTGAACGTTGTTCTTCAGCTAAGCGTATGCGACTGCATACTACGATTAAAAAATAAAGTGAATATGAAAAATTTAACAAAATTAATTGCCGTTGGACTAGTTTGTCTTGCCGCCTTCGGATGTAACAGCGCTAAGACCGATGATGAGAAATCAAAAGAGTTGATGCGGGACTCCGTCCCAAATGATACTACAACGATACAATATCGTGACACTACTTCTCCACAATCTAGAGGAGAAATCCCACCGACCCCTCAACCGGATACATCAACGACAAGATAAAAACGAATAATAATCTGTTACTGTCATTCCACTCACATTTGGATAACCGTCTATTTTCATTTTATCGGAAATGCACGTAATCGATTCATTACAGAGAGCTAGATCAATTCAATATTTTCTAGCTCTCCTATTTAAATTTATTTGAAAGTCAGATTGATTTTTGAAAATCCCAAACCCTGCAGAAGTGGCTTAAAAACCGTATTGGCATTCGCTTTGGTTTGCTGAAGAATGTCTGATTTTTTAACATCATCTGCAACCGCCTTTTCTGCGGCTTTATATGCCTCATCTACAAGTTCCGCTTCTCTTAAAAAAGCCATCTTGGTATCATATACCTTCGAGGCTTCATGGTCGATCTTAATATAGCAAATTTCTGGAGCCGGTAACCTTATAGCGACTGAATCTCCAATAACTTCAATATCTTCCGGAGTAAGCTTCGTCAGATTTACACAACCTACAGCATCCGCTTTGACAATTAATAATACACTTGCGTCAGGTAAAAATGTATTGACATTCTTATGTTCTACCACATCACTATAACGATATTTCACCAATTCTAATTTCCCCATAGCCTCAATACGATCCACTAATAACTGATGCTTACTTTCCACCAACGGACCACTATTATATTTATTGTAGACAAACCAAGCGCCCCCCGCCAAAATGGCTGCGGCGATTAAAAATTTAAAAAATTTTCCCATAAATTATACTATACAAATTAAAGACCAAGTTGCCTATTTATCTATTTAACCTCGAAATATTACCTGGATACTAGCATAAACTTCGCCAACTTGGTTAAAACAAAAACTATATGTTTTGATAGACAATTGTTTAATTAAAAAGTTTAAAAAACATTTGGAAAATATCAGGTATAATACTACTTTTGTGACATCAAAATCACGGTAGGTATAGCTCAGTTGGTTAGAGCACTAGATTGTGGTTCTAGGGGTCGTCGGTTCGAGCCCGATTACTTACCCAAAAAGCGGATCAATTTAAATTGATCCGCTTTTTTTATTTCAAGTAGTATGATCAATAATTTTTCTTTCGCCTTCTAGCGCCACATAAAACCACCTATACGGAAAAAACGTAGCAACTTGTTGATCATGGTTAAAGCAGGCTTTTTAACTCTCCATTTTAATCCATCAATTCCTGTAGGAGCTGCATTGAAATCCTTTACTGTTGCCTGCCCTGTTTTCATATGTATCGGTGCCTCATCTCTTCGGTGCTTCTCCACAACCAAGATACTGTCATAATAGTGAAGCGAGCTTACCGAACGTGTAAATCCATTTACTTTCAACCCACGTTGTTCCGAATGATAAGCGTTGATATAATCGATGAAATTCTTACTATATTCAATAAAAGTTCCATTCCTTTTGTGCCCTCCACCGTAAAACACTTGATAAGATGTGTGCAGATCTTCACAGAGATATACACCCGTGTCTTTTACATGATCAAATAGTTCTTCAAAAGTCACAATCTGCTGTTTCATAGTATGGCCGCCATCATCGATTAAAATATCGATCGGTGGAATAGATTCTTTCACCTGACGCAGGAATTTTCGGTCGGACTGTGAGCCAATAAATATCTCCACATTCTCTTCTTCGAGTTCTTTACAGTGTGGGTTGATGTCAATACCGTATATTTTCGCGCGATCACCAAAGTAGTTTTTCCACATCTGAAGGCTTCCACCCTGAAAAACCCCCACTTCTAAAACGACGATATCTTTGCCTTTGAAACGACTAAAATGTCTGTCGTATACATCGAAATAATGCATCCATTTATTAATCAATTTTGCATCATTATTTCGGAAATAACTTTCTAACTCGTTCATTTATTTTTGGTCTATTTTGATTCGTTCTTTATTTTTATGTGCTGAATTTATAGAAATATAACGAGAAAAACAATGATATATTTTTTGTTTTTAGCACACCGATTTGGATGATATGACTCTTAAACAATGCCACATTTATTTCTTTGGCTTTAGCACTCAAATGAAAACGAATTCTATCGAAACAATTGAGGAAATGGAACACTTATCCTATAAAAAAATTCAAATTTTATTTTTCCTATGATATTCTTCAAATACTCTTGCTACCTTTGTCATTCAAATTAAATAAATATGCCAAAAGAGACAAAAGAAGGGCTTTATCAGGGAATTATAGAGAAAGATGACAATGGAAACTATTTTTGTGGCCCCTACTTACTGGATTATCAGACCGTAGAGACTTACTATAAATTGGGAGACCATGTTAGCCTTAAAACCATCATTAAAAACACGAGTCGCAAAAGTATGGAGACTTACCCGCAGAAGTCGGTTAAATTTTCTTTTGCTTCTACGGAACATGAAAATGATTAATATTAATTCTGAAAAGGGGATCATTCGATATCACTTTTCAGAATACCTTCCGACTAAGAAAGGCTGTCAAAGCGATCCTGGAGCTATGAGTTGATCCTGGAGCTATGAGTTAAGGTAGGATTTCATACTTGAATCAAAACCATCGAAGAACTTTGTAGAGATCCTTTAATTGCTATTTGTATGAGGTCTGTTGGTTGAGAAGATTCTAGCAAATAGAGCGTTTTCAAAATTACATATAAGCCAGTCAAATGTTGACTGCCTTATATGTAATCTGCGGGAACTGCTAGTTCATTCTATACACTTTAAGCTGTTTTTGGAGTTTTTTACGTACCATATGAATTCTAGTCTTAACTGTACCTTCTGGCATATCAAAATAAGATGCGATTTCATGATATTTATAACCGTCCAAAAACAGACGAAAAATTTCATAATTTTCTGAAGTTAAGCTCGTCATCGCTTTTTCGATATCTTCAGCCATGAATTTATTGATTCCTTTATTATGTTCAGTAGTATTTGTACTTTCTAAAACCACGTACTGATCTTGAATTTCAGTAATTCGTTTTGCTTTTCGATACTTATTGATGTACGTATGTTTCATAATGACATATAACCAGCTCATCAATTTTGGATGTTGCACAAATTCATCTATTGACTTCAATGCTCTTATCCAAGTCTCTTGTATCAAATCTTCCTTTTCATCCGGATCAGCTGTAAATTTGGCAGCAAAATGATTAAGCAAACTTCTTTTTTCGTTAATGAGTACGTTTAAATTGTAATTGTTCATAACCTATCCTCTTTCTTTATTCAACTGATTGTTTAAAATGGTTTTACAAGAATAGGGTAACAAGAAGAGTGCTACACTTTAAACCCTTTTTAGCTTTAAAAAGAAATAACATTGGTCCGAGTAGAAATACGTTTTCCAACTCTTCGAAGCCTAATTCGCAAGCTTTAGCAGATTTATTACCTATAATTTAAGTGGCTATCAAAAAAAGAGCAATATTAAAAAAAGATAATAAGGTATTTATTTACTGTTGAAATGTTAGAAATACGTTGAGACTGTATCTTAACGATTCATTTTTAACAGCATAATGTACGCTCCGTATCGTAAACTGAACACTTAAATGATTTAAAATAATTTATCAAAACAAACTATACGTATGCGAATGATGTTCTACTGGAAAAACAAATCAAAAATTATGGGAAATTTATTGTACATCATCGCTGTCATTTTAGTTATCATTTGGGCAATCAGCTTTTTTGGAGGCTATGCTACAGGAAATATCATCCACGTACTATTGGTTATTGCTATAATTGTTGTACTACTTCGTGTTATTCGTGGTGCCGCCTAGCGTAATAGCATAAAGCTGAAGAGTTAGAAAGCCGAACATGTCCTCGTTCGGCTTTTTTAACAACTGCGAATCAGTAATAACGATGCTTTATCTGAAAAACTGCTTTTTTTTGACAACATGTTGGCGTTTATATCCCATTTAAATTAAAATTAAATTGTCGGCAAACATTTCGTCTCACAGTTTTGTTCCAACTAAGATACAACGTTCTAAGGCACCGATCAATTTCAATAATCTTAAAACAAAAACTTATCAACTATGATACAAAATTCAGAAATCATGATACATGCCGCCCGATTAGGCAATATCGAAGTTCTACGTGAATTGATCTATCAGGATACTGATGTCAATACTCGGGATAGCAAAGGCTATACAGCATTGATAATTGCCTGTTATAATAATAAGCTTGCCGCTGCCCAATTATTATTGGAAGCTGGTGCCGATGTGAATGCTCAAGATAATGGAGGCAATACAGCGCTCATGGGAGTAGCTTTTAAAGGTTATTATGATATCGCTAAATTACTAATCACTTATGGTGCAAATCTAAATTTACAGCATGGAAACGGTGGCACTGCTCTGATGTTTGCAGCCATGTTTGGACGAAATGAAGTTCTTGAACTTTTGCTTCACCACGGTGCAAATACAAGTTTGCTTGACATGCGTGGACTATCGGTACTTGACTTAGCCGCGCAACAAGGCAACGATACCGGTTTAGCTCTTTTACAAAATGAAACTATCTCAAAATAAATAGCCCGCATATGCGGGCTATTTATTTTAAGACTATGCTGGAACCTTACCTTTATTCTCCCGCTCCCAAAATCTGTGCTTTGCAATTGCCTTAATAAACTTATCAGCCAAAGACTTCGAATCGCTTTCAATGATTATTCCTTCATCCAAAGTAGAGCCAACGTCAAACCCTGGTCCCTTATTGAAAAAATAAGTGGCATCCAAAACCAGACGAGCCTCCGTTTCTGCAGCGATAGCTTTACAGTGCTTAAAAGCTTCATTTAGGAAATGAACTGCATCCGCATTTGATTGTAATTTGTTCACGCTGTCTTTCCCTCCAGGCAAGTATATGGCGTCATACAGTACGGATGCTGCCGTCAAGAAACTTTCCTCAACTTGAATCGGCTTATTATCTGAACCCATAATTTGCCCTAACTTTGGTGAGATAATATGAATGATGCCTCCTTCTGATCGAATAGCATCTGTCACAACTTTTAGCGAACTTGCGTCTACGCCATCAGCAGCTAGGACGGCAATTTTTCGGCTTATAATCGTGCTCTTAACAGTATCTTCCATACTTAATGCAGCCGATCTTTTTAATTTCACCTTAACTTCAATAGGCTCATAGTCGGAAGGATTTGCATCTGCTGGGAGACTTTTATTGATTGGCTTTTCGAGCTTCTCCTGCACCTGCAACCCCAGAGCGGTTGCTACTTTGCCTGCGAGGCTTTTATCAACCAACGATAATATACCAATCATTCGCTGTCTTACTGCAACGGATTTTACCTTGCCTAATTCGAAACTGAATGCATCGATAATGTGGTTTCTTTCTGGCTCAGATTGACTATTGTAAAATAATCGTGCCTGACTAAAATGGTCTCGGAAACTGTCACTTCTCGCACGAACTTTTCGCGCATCAATACGCTCTTGATAGCTTTTAAATCCTCCTGCTTCTTCTGATACTTGCAGCGGATAATTATCCCCCAACGAATTTGGCCCATAGCTTGTCTTCCCACGATCTATTCGTTGGCGCATAAATCCATCACGTTGGTTATTGTGGGATGGACTAATGGGTCTATTTATCGGAATTTCGTGAAAATTGGGACCTCCTAAACGAATCAGTTGGGTATCGGTATAGGAGAATAGGCGCCCCTGCAACAGCGGATCATTCGTAAAATCGATTCCAGGTACAATGTTTCCGATATGGAAGGCAACCTGCTCTGTTTCAGCAAAGAAATTATCTGGATTTCGATTCAATGTCAGTTTACCTATAGGCATTACCGGTACAAGTTCCTCCGGAACAATTTTTGTCGAATCCAATAGGTCAAATTCGTATTTAAATTCATCTGCTTCAGGGATGACCTGTACGCCAAGTTCCCATTCTGGAAACGCACCGCTTTCAATCGCTTCCCAAAGATCCCTTCGATGGAAATCGGGGTCTTTACCAGAAATATTTTGTGCTTCATCCCATGCAACGGAATGAACTCCAAGCATTGGTTTCCAATGAAATTTAATAAAATTTGATTCTCCACGGGCGTTGATAAATCGAAAAGTATGCACCCCAAACCCCTCCATCATACGATAGCTGCGTGGTATGGCACGATCACTCATTAGCCACATGATCATATGTGCCGACTCGGGCATCAACGAAATAAAGTCCCAAAACGTATCGTGGGCCGATGCAGCCTGTGGAATTTCATTATCAGGTTCGGGTTTGACCGCATGGACAAGATCTGGGAATTTCATAGCATCCTGAATAAAGAATACAGGCATATTGTTACCAACTAAATCGAAATTACCCTCTTCAGTATAAAATTTGACTGCAAAACCACGTACATCGCGCGCGAGATCTGTTGAACCCCTTGAACCAGCAACAGTCGAGAAACGAACGAACACTGGCGTTTCTATTTCGGTATTATTCAAAAAACCTGCTTTTGTTAACTCACTCAAAGGCTTATATAATTTAAAAACACCATGTGCGCCAGACCCTCGAGCATGTACGACACGCTCCGGAATGCGTTCGTGATCGAAATGGGTGATCTTTTCCCGTAGAATAAAATCCTCTAAGAGCGTTGCACCTCGATCACCTGCACGTAACGAATTTTGATCATCATTGATTTTGACCCCCTGATCCGTTGTCATCTCTTGACCTGTAGCATCTGCGGTATGAGGCCGTAGTGCGCTGACTTTTTTATTTTCAACTGCCTCAACCTTTGTCGTTTTCGATTCTTTTTTTTTCATTATAGTCGATTTATGGGTTTACACATTTTTAATTGAATTAAGACCTGGAAAGGCAAAGACTGACTCCTCATGCTATCCTAGTTAAAAATATTCGATATTCCTTTTAGGAACTCTTCCAATCCATTAATCGTTTGTTTTAATTATAAAAGTTATTCCTAGGGTTTCGGTTACAAAACGACGACACAACTCATGATGATATACACTAATTACTAAAAAGTCTAAAGTAATCGTATAAATGCATATCGAGAGTCGGACGATAAGGGGATTATTGAAATTGTCGTCATTAGCTTTCAAAGCTTATACAAAAAGTTGTACCCACATTGAGTTCACTTTCAACAGTAACTTTTGCGTTGAGTCGGTCAGCTATTCGCTTAACAATGGATAAGCCAATACCCGAACCTTCAAATCCTTGCGAATTGGGCAGACGTTTAAATATGTCAAATATATTGCTATCGTCACGAATATCCATGCCTATCCCGTTGTCTTTGATGTAATAGTGAACCGAATTACCCTGTTTTATGCTATAAACTTCAACTACCGGTTGATCCTTTTTACTACTATATTTTATGGCGTTGCCAATCAGGTTTAAAAATAGCTGATACAGCAGTGTTCTTTCGCCTATAATCGGCCAAGTTTCACCTAATATAAACTCTAGATTTTCACTATCAAACTTCTGCTTGCTACTCTCTAGAATATTCAGAATTTTATTTCGCGGATCGATCAGTTCGGTCTTAAAAGTTACATAATTAGACTGCGTAAGCTGATAAACTTTATCCATCATTTCTGTGATCAGTCCTGTGGCATCCATGATATTTTTTGCCATCTTACGTAGCATGTCTTTAGAAAGATCATCTTTTATTAACATCATCTGAGCGGCAAGCTTTATCGAGGAAAGTGGATTTTTAAGGTCATGCGTTAATGTATAGCCAAATGTATCTAAGGCGTTGTTGGATCTGATAAGTTCCTTGTTAAGTTGCGCAATCTCCCCGCCCCGTTGTGCGATAGCTTGTTGGGCTATTTGTGCCACCTTCTCCATAAAAGAAAGCTCAGTCTTTCTCCAATTAACAGACTTGCCTTTCATCGTTTCACGCCAAGCTTCAAACGATGTTCTTGGCGAGGGAAATTCAACTTTCCTTTCGGGATCATAAAGGTATATTTTTTCGGGCTTTCCTGCCCAAACGTCGTCATATATATGTTCCTTACGGAATAAATAGATGTAATATTTATTGCCAGGAAGAATATTTATTCTTAAAACGCCAGGCAAAAACACGCCGTGTTCTGACTCTACTTGATCATAAACAAAATTTGACGTAGAAAAGAGTTCGGTTCGTTCTTGGCTTTCTATGTACTTATCTATTGTACGTTGCTGCCCTTCATCCGGCACCGTTCCCCAGCTTTTAGCAGTATGATCGTTCTTGATCATTAATCCATCGGCTGCTACAATTTCCAAAATCTGGGGGGCAAAACGTTCAAGCACAACTCCAATATCACTATTTACTAACAGTTCGGATTTAAGATCTCGTTCCATAACACCCATGATGGTTTGTGCGACCAAATTTTCCTTTTGATGTTCTGAAAGATAATAATTTACTGCATATTGCGTTAAAAAAGCACATAAGTGTCGTTGGGAAAGATCGACATCCCTGGGAAGCCTGTTTTGACAAGCTACAATTCCCCAAAGTTTTCCATCGATAACGATAGAGAAGCTAGCACTGGCGCGCGCGCCCGAGTTCCTAAGATACTGCAAATGCACCGGCGATAAGGCTCTGACGCTGGAATGCGTGAGGTCTATCTCCCCCGCCTCCAGTCCATGAATAGGAATAACAGGGGCATCGATATCCGCAACATGTCGCGCAAGAAATTTGGTATAAAGTGCTCTAGCCTGTGTAGGAATATCAAATTCCGGGTAACGATATCCCATTAGCGAGCTCATTCCTTCGTTAATAGACTCCGCAATTACTTGTCCACTATGGTCTTCTTCAAAACGATATACCATGACACGATCAAAACCAATGATCTGGCGGATCAATACTGTCAAAGATTGCCAAGCATTGCCATTTTGTTCCTCAAGGTATTTAGCATAATAGAATAAACGCGGCGCTTTTAGGCGGTTCTCATTGCAAATCTCTAATTCAACATATGTTTTCTCGTCGTAGCGGTAAATGCTCAAATAGTAATCATTATCCTTGATACGGATACGCTCAACGAAACGAGAGAATACCTGCCCAGTGATCTGTCTCTCAATCTCTTCGATATTCCATTCGTTCGCTGCAGAAAAAAAAGGCAACAACTCCTTAATCGAACGTCCGAGAATTTCGTTTAAAGGAATATTCAGCACATGAGATAGATTTTCACTTACTGCAATGCATCCGATCTTATCGAAAACACAAAGGAAACCGAAAAATTGGATTTTACCACATAAGTGGATTTCTTCATCATGACACTCCAATTGAGGCATATCTTACTAGTTTTTAATATTTTAACTTACTATTAATAGGAAATTCTCGAAAAAGATAATTGCCATACAATATAAAATCTAGCATCCCTCTTCAAACATGTCATATCTCAGGCTAATATATAAAAAATAACAACGAATAATTGATTAGACAACCGTCAAACTTTTTTTAGCAATTACAGGTAAATATTACCGCACCTACTTAAGCGAGAAAAAGCTAGGTTGGAAAGAACCTAGCTTTTAAACTTTCTTCATGGCTGGACAAGCCGTATTGAATAGTAAACAATAGTATTACTTACTTTGTTTGAAATTTGTGATCATCTTTGTATCCACCTTTATCTTTTCAAATAAGCACTGTAATTTTTAAAAATAAGCTATTGAGAACTATAAACATAGCCGGACCAAGGTGATAACGGATAGGATGTAATTACCGGCTTATCCGTACCAACAATAAGCTCAGCTTGTGTTTCGTGAGTATCAAATATCATTCGCCATTTGAAATCTTCCGGTAAATTTACGTGCTGTACATGGTCGGAAAAGTTCATGATTACAACGATAGATTTTTCCTTTTTTTTCACCTGAAGCAGAAGTACTTTTTTATCTTCGATGCATTTGACCTTCAACTCATCCCGCTGCACATCTTTCAGCAGGGGGTTTGTTTTGCGCAACGCTATTAACGATTTGTAATACAATAAACGTTGTCGATAGGGTTCGCTATTCAGCTCGTCCCAATCCAGTATAGCCTCTCTAAATATACTTTCGCTCTGAGGATCTGGGACATCAGAATTCGTAATAAAATCTTCAAACTCTTTCTTCCGGCCTTCCCTAACTAGTTGCACGAGCTCAGGATCACTATGACTTATAAAATATGGGAAAGGCTTTTCTGTCCCCCATTCTTCACCCATAAATAGTAAGGGAAGATAGGGAGACATAAACACAGCAAAGGCCATGAGGCGCGCTATTTCGCTAGAATAAATCTTCACTGCGCGGTCTCCTAACATTCTATTACCGATCTGATCGTGGTTTTGGCAAAAAACTATGAAGCGATTCCCTTCAAGACCAAAACTGTCTGTTCCGAAGAACTTTTCCCGGTGGGAAGAGTAATTACCGTCAAAAACATAAGCTTTCTCATAGGCTTTTGCCAGATCATTCAATCCATTAAATTCTTCATAATATCCCTTCTTTGGTTCGCCCACCGACACTCTTAAGGCATGATGGAACTCATCTAACCACTGCGCATCCATATCATAGCCATTTTTTGTCAATGGATCCAGAAATCGCCTATCATTGAGATCGCACTCAATGAATAAAAAGCGATTCTTACCCGAATTGATGATAATTTGGTCCGTTTCCTTGCGAATTTCCTGAAGGATGTGAACTGCTCCGAAATCTTTAATCGCATGCACCGCATCTAGTCGAAGAGCATCAATATGAAAGTCTTCAAACCACATACGGACATTATTAAGCACTAGATCCCGCTGCCCATGACAGAAACGATCATCATAATTAAGAGCATCGCCCCATGGCGTATGGTATTTGTTGGTGAAATATGGTCCATAATTCGAAAAATAATTTCCTTCAGGTCCGATATGGTTATACACCACATCCAAAATTACAGCTATATTAACTGCATGGAAGGCATTCACAAGCCGCTGAAATTCTGAAGCTCCACCATAGGAATGCTGTACTGCAAATGGGAAAACGCCATCATACCCCCAGTTCCGCCCTCCCGGAAACTGTGCGACTGGCATAATCTCTATCGCAGTGATTCCCAAATCCTTCAAATGTGGAATTTTTTTTATGACACCATCAAAATCGCGAGATGAGGTGAATGTTCCGACGTGAATCTCATAGATCACGAATTCGGAATTTTTAGGAGGCTTATAGCTCTGATCAGTCCAATTAAATCGGAGATCTATTGCCTCTGATGGTCCATGCACACCTTCGGGCTGGGAAAGGGAAGCCGGGTCTGGAAATTCATTTCCGTCCACACTGATTTTATACCGATCCCCAGGAGTTATTAACGTACTCTCAGCATACCAATAGCCATATTTTACTGGCCTTAGGGGTATTTCTAAATTTTTATCATACAATCGGCAAATCACAATTTTTGCTATTGGTGCCCATACGCTAATTTGACAGGTTTCGCCTTCAAAACGAATGCCCACATGCTTAATTCCGGTCTTGCTCATACGCTCTGCAGTCTATTATTGGGATTGAAATAATAATATGGAACGTGAAGGAACTAAGACAGTATCACCCGCAGTAAACTCACCGAAATTTTCTATCGTATCATTATTCGTATCTAAGATTTTCATCCATCTAGCTCCATAATTTTCATTTGGGAGCTGATACGACACATCTTCCCAATACGCGTTAAACAACAGGTAAAAGCTAGCATCCACGATTTTCTTTCCGTCGTTACCAACTGATCTAATACCTTCACCATTTAAATATACCGCAAGTGAACGCGCATGGTCTTCCTGCCAATGATGGTCGTCCATCTCGGATGCATCAGGTAAAAACCATACGATATCTTCAACACCCGTACCGCGAATAGGCAGTCCTTGAAACCATTTTCGACGACAGAATACGGGATGTTCCCGGCGAAGATGTATTAATTTGTTGGTGAAGTCCAATTGGTTTGCATCGATTTTAGTCCAATCCAACCACGAAATCTCATTGTCCTGGCAATATGCATTATTGTTTCCCTGCTGCGTTCTGCCGAATTCATCGCCAGCCACAAGCATGGGAACCCCTTGAGAAAGAAACAATGTTGTCAGCATATTTCGCTTCTGTTTCTCCCTCAAACTATTGATCGCAGGATCGTCTGTTGGTCCTTCGACACCACAGTTCCAAGAACGGTTGTGGCTCTCTCCATCCTGATTGTCCTCACCATTTGCGTCATTGTGCTTTTCATTATAAGATACTAGATCGTGAAGCGTAAATCCATCATGTGCCGTAACGAAATTGACACTGGCTGAAGGGGTACGGTTGTCGCCTCGGTATAAATCAGAAGAACCGGTAAGTCGGTTTGCGAATTCGGCAATCATGCTGTCTGCTCCAATCCAGTAGTCACGGATACAGTCGCGATACTTTCCATTCCATTCGGCCCAGCCGGGGGGGAACTCTCCAACTTGATATCCCCCTTCTCCGATATCCCACGGTTCGGCAATTAGTTTAACCTGTGAGATGATTGGATCTTGATGGATCACATCGAAAAAAGAGCTCAATTTGTCTACTTCGTGCAGTTCACGCGCCAGTGCTGAAGCCAGATCGAATCGAAATCCATCTACATGCATTTCTTGAATCCAATAACGGAGGCTGTCCATAATCATCCTTAATACGTTGGGTTGGCGGGTATTTAGTGTATTGCCGGTTCCGGTAAAGTCCATATAATAACGAGGGTCGTCAGCTAATCGATAATAGGAGGCATTGTCAATACCTCTAAAAGAAAGTGTTGGACCCATTTCGTTACCTTCGCCAGTATGGTTGTATACCACATCTAAAATAACTTCTATGCCTGCCTCGTGCAGTGCTTTAACCATCTGTTTGAATTCCAAAACCTGCTCTCCATGGTAGCCTGAAGCAGAATAGCGTACATCTGGTGCAAAAAAACCAATACTGTTATAACCCCAATAGTTGCTGAGTCCCTTATCCTTTAGATGACGGTCAGTCAAAAAATGATGTATAGGTAACAATTCTACCGCTGTAATACCCAATTCCTTTAGGTAATTTACTGTAACGGGATGGCCCATTGCAGCATAGGTACCTCTTATTTCTTCAGGAATATCAGGATGCATTGCTGTAAAGCCTTTTACGTGTGTTTCGTAAATCACACTCTTATGCATAGGAATGCGGGGTGGCTTATCGCTTCCCCAGTCAAATCTGTCGTTTGTAACGACAGATTTAGGAACAAAGGGAGCACTATCAGTTGCATCCATGCTTAAGTCATCATCTCCTATAGTGTAGGCGAATAAAGCATCATTCCATTTAACAGTTCCTGAAATTGCTTTTGCATAGGGATCAATCAATAATTTATGTGGGTTAAAGCGATGTCCGTTTGATGGGTCATAAGGACCATGAACCCGATAACCGTAGAGTTGCCCAGGTTTTATTCCAGAAACATAGATATGCCACACTTGATGTGTTTTCTCCGTAATTTTAAATTTAGCGATTTCTCGCTCGTCTGAACTATCGTAGAGATAAAGTTCAACAGCCTCAGCGTGTTCGGAGCAGAGTGCGAAGTTCACTCCTTCCCCATCGTAGGTTGCCCCTAAAGGATAAGGATTTCCGGTAGAAATGTTTGTTTCCATCTTTATGTTTAACGGTTATATATTTTCGTGTAATTAAATAATTTATGTTGAATTTTTGATGTAAATGCTTTCTTTTGCATACGCCACAACCAATTTCCAGCAGTACTGGCTGGCCTATTCATACGGCATGATCCATCAAGATTTAAAATATCTTGCATCGGCACTATAACCTTATCCGCGACAGATGCGTAAATTGACCGTATAAGGACGTCATTGACATTCTCACTATCAACTATTCTTCCAAAATAGTTTCTTAAATTTATTTTGCTCAATAGACTTAGGTCCTGATTGTACCAAGATAACGTGGTATTATTATCATGTGTACCGGTATAGGCAACAGAATTTCTGACATACTGATGAGGAATGTGAGGTGATCGTGACATATCCTCACCAAAGGCAAATTGTAATACCGCCATACCGGGAAATTTAAATCGATCTCGAAGATCATATACTGCGGCATCGACATCGCCGAGATCCTCCACTATAAAGGGCATATATTCTAGATTGATCTTAACTTGCTCAAAGAAAGCCTCACCAGGGCCCGCCAACCATTTTCCATTCTTTGCAGAAGTTTCTTGAATAGGAACTTCCCAATAGGAAGAAAATGCTCTAAAATGATCCAGTCGCAAAATATCGAACAACGAACAGTTGTGCGCTAGCCGGTCGATCCACCATTGGTAGCCATCATGCTTAAGAGATTCCCAATTAAAAGTTGGCATTCCCCATAATTGGCCATCTGCATTAAAGTAGTCTGGGGGTACTCCGGCAACATATTTCATATCTCCGTCTGCTTTTAAGGAAAAATAGTGCGGATTGACCCACACATCTGCGGAATCGTAGGCTACGTAAAATGGAATATCGCCAATAAGTCTAATGCCATAATCTCGTGCATATTTTCTTAAGCCATCCCACTGTTTGAAAAATAGAAATTGGAACCACTTTTCTTGTTGTAATTCATCTCGAAATTCAGCAGCAAAATTGCTCAACGCGGCGCTTTCTCGATTCTTATAATGCGTTGGCCACTCATACCATGGTTTATTTCCATTTCTATTTTTTAACACCTTGAAAAGAGCATAATCATTTAACCACTTCGATTCGCGATCTACAAAATCGGAAAATTCAAATGCTGCATCCGCTGGCAGACGACTATAGGCCTGTTCCAACAGTTGGTATTTTGCCAACACTACTTCAGCAAAATTTATCGTTGTCGATGCTTTACGTTTTAAGTGCTTTATTTCATTCTTTTGGAGCAAACCTAATTTTATCAGCTCCCGCAGATCTATGAATAATGGATTTCCAGCCCTGCTACTCAGCGTACTATAAGGTGAATGGAATTGTGTAGCATCCGTAGGGCCCAATGGAAGAACTTGCCACCAGCTTTGCCCACTGCGGTAAAGTTGCTTTACAAATCTTCTAGCTTCCGAGCCCAAGTCACCTATCCCGAAAGGGGATGGAATTGAACTAATATGCATCAAAATGCCTGAGCTCCGCTGAGGTGGAAAATCCGTGTAGCTGATGATAGCCATTGGAAGATCCCTAAAAATCGTATTGACTGCAATCTCCATTCCTTCACCTTGTGCTTCTGTTAGGATATGCTTCCAGGCCACGGAATGGTTTGATGAAAGATGAACCTTGGTATCAGACCAATCAAATGAACCAGGAACAAATTTTGAGATATTACCGATTTCTGCGAGATGTAAGGGAACAACTATAACCATCCATTCCTCACCCGATCTACGCGCGAATGCTAAAATATTATTACGAAAGCGGCCAGTTACTTTAAGCGGCACGTAACAGCCATCGGATGCGAGAGCACGGTGTTCCTTTCGCAGTTTCACCAATTCCCTTACCAACCATAATTTAATTTTCCCATCAAACCTATATTTCCATAAATCTTGGATCTGCACTTTTTTATCCCCATTTTCAATAGCAGACAAAAGATCCTTCCTACGCTGATAATCTATCGGTCTTCGATTGTCTGGATCGACAAAACTATGGTTCCAAAGTTCTGAACCCTGATAGATGTCAGGGACGCCAGGACAAGTAAATTTTAAAATTTGCTGGGTAAGCGAATTTATGACACCAAAATCGGCGACCACCTCAAGAAATTGATAAAAGGTGGTAAAAAATGGACGTTCTCTATCGAGCAGAAAAGAGGCGAACTTCTGAACAGAAGCTTCATAGTCCACATTTGGGCTCTCCCAGCAAGAGCGTTCCTTCCCCTCTCGGAGATATTTAGCCAAGTAATCAAGAAAGCGTTTTTCAAATGCTAAGGATCTATTAGAATCATTTTTTTCCATGGGAAAAGAAGCGACCAGCGACTGATAAATGAAGTATTCATCATTTGGATGCGGAAGCTCTTTTGGGTATTCGTTCCGCAACATATCGTGCCAGAGTTGCACCTCTTTAATCCACTTTTGCGCCATAGCGGTTAGTACCAATAGACGACTACGCGCATCTTCGCCGCGTTTGGTATCGTGAGTCGAACTTGCATTCATAGATAGTGACCAGTTCATCTGGCGCTCTTGCATCATTTTATGAAATTCCTTCTTACTCACACCCCAATTCGCTGGATGATCGCCCACTTCATTATGGCCAATAAAGCGGTTATACGTAAACATTAAGGTATCTTCCACCCCCTTCGCCATGACTGGACCTGTCAACTGCATACAACGCATGAGAAATTCCACCAGATCACTTTGGGTTTTCGGCTGATAATTCACCTGCGCCTGTTCAAAGAGATTCCTAAACTGATTAATCAGTGTTTGGTCGAGCTCAGGAATCTTAGTTAACTTTGCAAAAATTGATAAAAATAATTTATAAGTTGATGCTGACAGTGGAAAGCGATCGTCATAAACGCGGTATATAGGAAACGATGCTAAAAATGATTGTAAAATATCCTTTAGGTGGCTTTTTTTAACCTTGCTATTAACACGTAGGAGGCTTGACAGTAGCTTAGTGAGGTTTGCAAGCTCGCCCTGCATATGTTTATTGAGAATTGTACTCTTTTTTAAATATTGCTGTTCCGCAATAGATGAATTTTCGCCAACTAATTTCGTATAATATTTATCTAAAAATTTTTTTCCAGATTTGGATGTGAAGACATTATTGCACATCGATAAGAAGTCGTATCCTGTTGTTCCCTGTATCGGCCATTCATGGGGAAGCACTTCCCCATGCTCCAATATTTTTTCAGCAACTATATATGTAGTTGAGCCAACAGACTTCCTCAAATTAAACAAATACGCGGTCGGATTGTAAAGTCCGTCAATATGATCAATCCTTAATCCGTCAATCAGTCCTTCTTTAACCAGTGTTTTTATTAACTTATGGGATTCGTTGAATACATTCTCATCCTGCACGTTTAAACAAATCAGTTCATTTACTGTAAAGAAACGTCTAAAATTTATTCTCTCGTTTGTGATCCACCAAGGGCAAAGTTCATAATGCTGAGCGTTTACCAACACATCAATATCATTCAAATTACTATTAAATTGATCAAGAATGTGCTTTAACTTTCTTTTCGTCAGTTTATTAAAAATTTGAGCACGCAATAGTTTCCATTCTTCACCATCTCCATTAGCTTGAACAGTACTTATCTGTGTTAAAAGTCCTTCAAAATTAGATTGTGTAGCCTGTAAATAATCCTTCAGGATAACACAATATGATTGAGGAGAAATTGGATACTGGTTTCCCTTGTAAGACAGCCGAAGGCTATTATTCAAAAAAATGACAGCGATGTCGTTGTTCGAAATCGCCTCCTCCAAATTATCTGTCAATACAGGGACCATTAACCTTCCCTTATCAAACAAACCTGAACTATAACAGGTATCGAAAAAACCACTAAATTGCGATGACTGGCCAAATTCCAGAAGATCCATAAGCCATTCATTTTTCGGATGAAATGCCATATGGTTAGGAACAATATCTTGTAACCATTTAATTTGGTATTTGTTCAATAGCTCCTTAATCGATCTCAAATCTTCCAAATTACCCAACTCGCTATTTATCTGATTAAAATTTATACCATCATATCCATGAATGCTCCCAGGGGTTGACTGGAAAATGGGGGATGCGTATACTGTATCTATACCCAAATCTCGGAGGTAAGGAATTACGCCTTTAAAGTCCGAGAAGTTGAAATCTTTATGAAACTGAATTCTGTATGTGGTATTTGGCGTATTAATAGATACTTTTTTAGTTGTGTGCATGGCTTGCTAATATCTTTTTAGATCAGAACATCTTTCCGCAATTTTAGTTCATTGGATTCTCCAGAAAAAAAGATTATTAATTATAAAAAACAATAAAGCAAAAAAACAATTTAAAATTAAAACGAATCTGCTTGAGCTGCGTTCTTAATGTACTTCTTCAATAATTGCAGTTTAAATTATTATACACATGAAAAAAATAGGAATTACGTTTTCTGCTTTTGATTTGCTTCACGCAGGTCATGTTAAGATGCTCGAAGATGCCAGAGAACAATGCGACTTTTTAATATGCGGATTACAAACAGATCCTACTCTCGATCGCCCAGAAAAAAATAAGCCAACACAATCTGTATTTGAACGCTATATGCAGTTAAAAGCGTGCAAGCACGTTGATATGATTATACCCTATGCTACCGAACAGGACTTAGAAGATGTATTGCGATCGTTCAAGGTACATGTTCGTATTTTGGGAGACGAATATATGGATAAAGCATTTACTGGCAGGAAATACTGCGAGGAGAAAGGAATACAACTATATTTCAACAGAAGGGAAAATAGATTTTCTAGTTCGTCTTTACGGAAAATAATTGCATCCAAAGAAAAAAACAATAAAGGGGCTGTGGTAAGCATAAATGAGGCAACAAGTTACGCTTTGAAGCGTGTAAATGCATAAATTAACAATTAACATATGATAATAGGTATTATATTTGGGGTATTCGACATGTTGCATGTAGGCCATATTGTGGCTCTTCAGGAAGCTAAGAGTCAATGTGATTATCTTATTGTAGGTCTTAAGACAGACTCAAAAGTACAAGAACATGATACTCATGATTCTGCACAAACTATGGTTGAAAGGTTTATCAAATTAGAAGGTTGCCAATTTGTTGATGAGATTATTCCGTTTGAGTCTGATGACGATATTACCGATATGCTTCAGTCGCTTCCTGTACACAAATACTTTATAGGCGAAGAGTATAAGCTTGTAGATTTTTCAGGTAGAGATTATTGTATTTCAGAAGGAATTGAAATTTACTATACCAAAAATAAAAATAGGTTTTCAAGCCAATCACTTCGAAAAATTGTAAGTGAAAAGGAAATAGAAAAGGCGGAAAAAAGTTTTAATACGAATCTAAAATGTCATACTACTACTAATACTTCGATAACTTCCTCATGAAAGACGACTAAAACACATGTTCCGCAGGGTTCCAATTAACAGCATTATGTTGGCGATCTGAAAAATCAACATAGATGTATATGCGAAATTCTGCGCTAATCGTCCGTAAAGCTGGATGACTTGAATCTATTAGCAGCAATTCACAATTTGTAATAGGCCGAAGAGGGTGTAAAGTAAACTGT
>NZ_DFOE01000013.1:0-16313 GCF_002376635.1 Sphingobacterium sp. UBA3549
TGTTCTTTTTCTTCCCAAATGACCAGTTCTGTGAAATAATCAACAAACAACTCACAAATCTATCGCATAGCCATATTTAATAAAAAAGCTGCCTCAATAAATTTGAGACAGCTTCTTTTTTCTAGTGATCCCGCTGGGATTCGAACCCAGGACCCATACATTAAAAGTGTATTGCTCTACCAGCTGAGCTACGGAATCCTTTCTGTTTTTGAAAGTGATGCAAAGGTATGGAAATAAATTTCTTATACCAATTTTTTTTACCCTTTTTTTTGAAATAATGATAACTGTTTAAAAACTAAAGAATTAATTTTTATTTATTATTTCACTTCGAGAATTGACTAAAGGGCTGATGGCCGTGAAAGCTTATTTTATATATAAAAATACCTGTTCTAGGGGTAGAATAATCAAAAAAAAGCCAGTGGTCAGCTGGCTTTATATGATTAGATACATGTTAAGAGATGTTATTCGGTTACAACACCCATTTTACTAAACTTATCGATTCTTTCAGAAACTAATGTATCGCTATCTTTAGCCGTCAATTCGGCAAGATCTTTTAACAACTGATTTTTTAGGTTAACAGCAGCTGCGGCTGGGTCTTGGTGAGCACCACCAAGAGGTTCGGGAATAATGCCGTCGATCAGTCCATTGCCAAGCATATCTGTTGATGTCAATTTTAAAGCCTCAGCAGCTTTTTCTTTGTGATCCCAGCTTCTCCAGAGGATAGAAGAGCAAGATTCCGGGGAAATAACCGAATACCACGTATGTTCCATCATGTAGACTCTGTTTCCAACACCAATGCCCAAAGCTCCACCTGAAGCTCCTTCGCCAATAACAACGCATATAATTGGCACTTTCAATACAGCCATTTCCATCAGGTTACGTGCGATCGCTTCTCCTTGTCCGCGTTCTTCAGCTTCCAATCCTGGATAGGCTCCCATTGTATCAATTAATGTGATAACGGGTTTATTGAACTTTTCAGCCATTTTCATCAAACGCAATGCCTTTCGGTAGCCTTCCGGATTGGCCATTCCAAAATTGTGGTATTGACGCTCTTTTGTATTTTTGCCTTTTTGATGACCAATGATCATAACCGCATTACCATCTATAGAGGCCATCCCACCGACAATCGCTTTATCGTCTTTAACAGTCCTGTCGCCGTGCAATTCGATGAATTCATCACAGATCGCTTCTATGTAATCATAAGTCTGCGGGCGATCAGGGTGGCGTGACATCTGTACATTTTGCCATCCGGTTAAATTGCCGTATATTTCTTTCTCTGTCGAAGCAAGCTTTTCCTCCAGTTCACGAACGGTTGCGCTCATGTCAACTTGAGTCTTTTCGGCAACTTGAGTTACCTTCTCAATTTGCAATTGCAAGTCCGCAATTGGCTTTTCAAAATCAAACGTGGTTTTCATATATCTATTTTATGAAAATATTCAGAGGGCTAATTTAGCGCATTTTTTCTGAAATTAAAATTAGGGAGGATAATATCATTGGAATTCCTTTGTTACATTTGCGTTATAAACGTAGTGGTGGCTTAGTTTTTGATTGTAGCCCTGTGAAAAATGTTGACTTATGCTGAAAAAATATTTTTACTTTATTTTGTTATTGATCTTGCCTTCTTTGGCCAGATCCGAAAGTTATCCTGAAGTTTTATTTGACAATAGCGTTATCAACGGGAGCTACGCTAAAAGTATTGCACATTATACAGGTGAGTCATGGATACAGAATGTAAGTTATAGCTTACCTGTCTCGGACAGCCTGTTTTTTACGCCGGGCAATTCACTTTCACTGCGGTACGTTTCTTCTCCCAATGGGAAATGGGAAGCAAGTATTTTAAACGACAAGCAGAAATTTCCTTACTTAATTACTAAAGACGATCATCTGACGTTCAAACTATTTATTCAAAGCAATACTGAGAAGGGACAACTCCCTAAAGTTACTTTGCAACAAAATGATACACGGACAAATGCTGTGGATATTGCCAGCTATATCGATGGGTTTGATTATGATACCTGGCTTAACGTATCTATTCCGGTGTCTAAATTTGCTGGAATTTCAATCGGCAAATCTGTATCGGCCTTAATCCTTGAACAAAATGGAAGTTCTTTGCAGACCAATCAATTATTTATAGATCAAATAGAATTTTTGCCCAAGAACTTTCCGAAAGTAAAACTATCATCAGCTGCCATTTTGTCCAAAATAAGTTCGGTAGATAAGCAAGTTGAGCTGGTATGGCAATTGCCTCTGACACCAAGTATTCGCTACGTGAAAATTTATCGCTCAGAAGACAAGCTTAATTATCAGCCAATAGCAATTTTGCCCATCTATGTACAGAAATCGCTGGATCGGGTGGACGAATACAACAAACCATATTATTACAAAATAGCATGGGTAGACTATAATTATGTTGAATCGCCTTTCTCTGAAGTTAGAGAGGTACAGACAAAAAAGGGAACGGATGCGGAGATGTTAAATTTTATCCGGAATGCCCATGTCAATTATTTTATAGACAACTATGATGTAAACAGTGGTATGTTTCTGTCTGATCGAGGAAATCGGCAAGCAATTGTATCCACCAATGAAACGGGCTATGCCATACTGGGATTGCTTGTTGCAGGAGAGAATAACTTAATATCGAGGCAGGCTCTATTGGGCAGGTTGACACGGATTGTCAAATTTCTGAGTGGTGCTCAACAACACCAAGGTGTTTTTACAGCGCTTTACGATGGTCGGTCAGGGGTGCCTTACTATCGCGATTCAATTCCAAATTATGACTTACGCGGGACTTCTCATATCATGGAGTCGCTCTTAATCGCTCGACAATATTTTGCTAAAGATAATCCTGAGGAGCAGACCTTAAGAACTAATATTACAAAACTTTGGGAGCGTATAAATTGGGGCTACTTTACTGATGCAAAGAATGCCGATGTACTATGGGATAAGTGGTCTCCAGTGGATAGTACTGCTCGATCCAGGCCGATGGGTGGATTTAATGAGAGTTTGGGTACCTACTTGCTTGCAATGTCTTCACCTACTCATCCCTTACCGATTTCAGCTTATACCAATGGATTTGCAACCAAACATAAAGGGAATGAACTGTATTTTGGGGATGAGTCAAGTGATTTGGCTCCAGAGCTTAAAATGAAGTTAGATGACTCATTAGCACACTCGATAAGCACCAATCCATTAATTAGTGATCTAGGAAATACGGCTGCTTCGATCTATTCCGATGATAAGGTTATTTTTGCCAAGAATATTGCTGGCGGGAGTTTAAATGAATCATTAATGGCTGTTTATCGCCCTTTCTTGATTATGGATCCAAAAGGTAAAGTAGATGATTTTGTAGATTATAAAAAATATTTGTCAGACTATATCCTCGCTTATAAACGCAGAGACAATGAAATGAGCATAGGAACGCGATTTACAGATATTTGGGGGGTAGAAAAAGTTGAAGATTCATATCAAGGTTATTTGGTGAATCCAGCGATATCAATTGCAGCTTACCCATTTGAAAAAGAGATTGGTCTAAAAGCATTGCGTAAATTTTATGAAGAATATGCCGATGTGTTATTTACACAGTATGGCTTCAGAAGCTGGATTGATATTAAAAACAACGATGTTTCTGAAAGCTACCGTGCAAGAAATCAGGCTACAATCGCGGTGATGATTGAGAACGCAAATTCAGGTATGATCTGGAAATTGTATGAGAATATCCCTGAGGTCAAAAAGACCTTGGAAAAAGTATATGCCAAGAAATAGATTTGTTACGTTAGATTTGGAAGAAACGGGTAGTCTTATTGACTTTTTTCGCTATATTTACTTGCTTAAATGGATATTAAATACGTAAGAAACGACATGCTTAGAAAAATCAATTTGGGAATTTTAACCTTATGCGCAAGTTTATCGTTATTTTCTTGTAAACAACAAGCTATTGTAGTCAATCCAGGTGCAGTTATAACAAAAGATGGCACTGATGACGGTTTGAAAAATGTGAAAAAAGATTTTAATGATGCAAAAAGAACGGATGAAGGAATTAAATTTAGTATATCTTCCGATCTATTATTCCCAACAAACTCTTCTTATTTATCTGAAAAGGCAAAAACTGAAGTAAGCAAGTTGGCTTTGATTTTGAAAGAAAGCAATAATAAAATCAAAGTTGACGGATATACGGATGCCACAGGCACTGTGGAGTATAATCAGTGGCTTTCTGATAAAAGAGCTGCGTCAGTAAAGAAATTCTTGGTAGATTCAGGTGTTGCGGAGTCTCGTATCACGGCAAAAGGCTTCGGCCAGTCAAATCCAGTTGGAGATAACAAAACTCCTGATGGACGTCAAAAAAATAGAAGGGTAGAAGTTACTATTTTGGATAAAAAATAGTAGTTCGAGCCTGTTCATTGTATTGAAAGCGGAATATCCTATATATTCCGCTTTTTTATGCCTATACATTTTATATATTCCTAGATCATTTCCATGAACAAAATATGTTAAGCAATAGGGATCGGAATACTTTTTTTGGGGATCAATTTCTAGTTATACTAGAAATCTCTTGGAAGCATTGCATTTATAACAAGAAAAGCCCATCGTTAGATGAGCTTTCTTGTACCTAGGGCGGGAATCGAACCCGCACTCCCTTAACGGGAACAGGATTTTAAGTCCTGCGTGTCTACCAGTTCCACCACCTAGGCAGGTGAGCGAAAAACGAGATTCGAACTCGCGACCCCAACCTTGGCAAGGTTGTGCTCTACCAGCTGAGCTATTTTCGCATTGGAATTTTATTTCAATTTTAAAGGATCATTGCGTTCCTTTTTGGTGATGCAAATATAGAGCGAAAAATCAATATTGCAAAATATTTATTTACTTTCTTGTAGTGTTTTTTATAACTCCTTTGAATTCAGTATAGAAAAAATTAAATCACTTTCAAAACCACGAGATAATGCAAATTGATAAAGTTTATTTTTTACAGTATAAAAATCTTTGCTACCTATTTCACGCCGTTTCTTATCGATTAGGTCACTTAATATTTGCTCATATTCATCTAGGTCGATCTGTCTAAATGCAATTTTTATTAATGGTTCGGATACTCTTTTTAATTTCAGCGCCTGTTTGATCTTTATTTTACCCCAACCTTTCATACGGAGTTTTCCGTTGCAATACGCAATGGCGAATCGTTCCTCGTTGAGGAAGTTTTCAGCAATTAAATCGGCAAGCACATTCTCAACTTCTTCTTCGCTCAGTCCCCAACTATAGAGTTTATCGCGAACTTCCTGTTGGGCACGTTCCTGATACGCACAATAGTTCTCAGCTTTTAACTGAGCCTGGAACTGTGTCAATATCTTTTTGTTTCTGTTCTCTTTATCAAACATAATGTCAAAATTTCAAAAATAATATGAAATAACTAAAAAAATGTTCAGTTTTGACACAATTAAAGAAATATCAAAAGAATGTACAAAATATCCGAAATCGTTCAGATTTTTCATCCTAATCGCACATTTGTAACGGATCCCAATTCTTTTGTCCAACATTTATTTTACGATAGCCGTAAGATCGTTCAGGCTGATAATGGGATTTTCTTCGCATTGCAGAAAAATAGAGACGGTCACCATTATTTGAAAGAGGCCTATGCTAAAGGTGTTCGGAATTTCGTATTGCAAGTTGACGAACAGCAGGAGGTAGAGTTATCGGGAGCAAATATTGTTTGGGTTGAAGATAGTTTGGTCGCCATGCAAGCATTAGTGACCTTTCATCGACAAAAATTTCATTATCCCGTCATAGGAATTACAGGTAGCAATGGTAAAACAATTGTCAAGGAATGGCTTTTCCAGTTGATGTCGCCAGAATACAAAATCTATCGAAGCCCCAAGAGCTACAATTCGCAACTTGGCGTGGCGTTGTCACTTTGGGGATTATCTGATGAATATAATCTCGCTATTATCGAAGCTGGAATTTCAGAAAAAGGTGAGATGACACGTCTCGAGCAGATGATCAAACCTTCCATTGGTTTATTGACCAATATAGGTGTGGCACATAAGACAGGTTTTGAATCGAAGGCGGAGAAGATTGATGAAAAGCTTCAGCTTTTTACACATGTGGAAACCATGATCTTTCCATATAGTTATCTCGAAAATGTTCAGCTGCCTTATCGACCGCGTAAGTTTTCTTGGGGACTTGAGGAAGGACTTTCTTTAGAGGTTTATTCTATCAAGCAGATGAATGATCGATTTACAAAGGTTACCTTCTATTATATGAGTCGTACGTTCGCTGTTGAAGTGCCATTTGTGGACAAAGGGAATGTAGAAAATGCAATTAACTGTGTCGCGGTGATGTTGCGGTTCGGATACGAGAGTGCGGTAATTGCTGCTCGAATTAAAAACCTACAACCCGTGGCTATGCGTCTCGAGTTAAAAAAGGGAAAAAATAATAGTTCAATTATCGATGACTCCTATAGTAATGATTTGGATGCACTGCAGATCGCGCTCGAGTTTTTGAATCAGCAGGGCCAACATCCATTGAAGATGTTGATTTTATCAGATATCTCAGGTGTCAGTATAGATGATGTAAAAAGTTTGGCCAAGCTTAAACGTTTGCTTAGCGAGTACCGCTTGGATCAATTAATATTGATTGGTAAAGTTTTGCGAAAAGTGGCGTCGCAGTTCGATGTACCTTCTATTTCTTATGTGGACACAACTGCTTTTTTAGCTGATATTAGATCCGTTTCTTTTGAGAATGCCACCGTGTTGTTGAAAGGAGGTCGGGAATTTCATTTTGAGCGTATCAGTCGGCAATTAGTGGCTAAATCACACGATACGGTACTTGAAATTAATCTGAATGCACTGGAAAATAATTTGAATGTATACAGACAATTACTGCCCAAGCATGTCAAGCTGATGACCATGGTAAAAGCTTTTTCTTATGGGAGTGGCAGCTTTGAAATTGCCAATCTTTTGCAATTTAATCGTGTGGATTATCTTACCGTTGCTTTTGCCGATGAAGGAGTTGATTTGCGGGGCGCTGGTATTACACTACCGATTGTTGTGATGAGTCCCGACGAAAGTTCTTTCGATTCCATCGTGCAATATAATCTTGAACCGGAGATTTATAGTTTTAGGATCTTGTTCTCCTTTTTGAATTTTTTGAAGGGTAAACAGGTAACCTCCTTCCCAATTCATATTAAAATTGATACAGGTATGCACCGCCTCGGATTTATGCCTGATGAGGTCGATCAATTGATAACTTTTCTCAACACTGCATCCATTTTAAAAGTAAAGTCGGCATTTTCCCATTTGGCGTCTGCAGGAAATGAAAAAGATAGCGAATTTACTCAGCGACAAATTGATCTGCTTAATGAGTGCACAAGACGTTTGCAGGATGGTATAGGATATTCTTTCCTCCGTCATATTGCTGCAACTTCAGCTATCGAATTGTGGCCAAATGCTTATTTTGATATGGTCAGGTTGGGGATCGGTCTCTATGGAGTTGATATTGAGCGTCATGATTTGCCAATCCGTGAGGCAAGCATACTAAAAACCAATGTAACACAGATAAAATACCTTGCAGCCACTGAGACCGTTGGATATAATCGTCATGGTGTCCTGCACAGAGATAGTAAGATTGCAACGATAAAAATTGGTTATGCAGACGGGTACGACAGGCGTTTTGGGAATGGGGTAGGTCAAATGATGGTCAACGGTGTTTTGGTTCCTACGATAGGAGATATTTGTATGGATATGTGTATGCTTGATGTAACTGATGTCGAGGTAGGTGAGGAAGACGAAGTTATCGTATATCCCGATATAAAGTCGTCGGCCAAGGCAATCGGGACGATTCCCTATGAATTGCTCACGAGTATTTCTCAGCGAGTAAAAAGAGTATATTTTTATGAATAATAAAGGATATTCTACATTTTTGAATAGTATTTTATTTTGAGATCATGTTTAGAAAATTAATTAGGGGATTCATTAATTATTTGATTCGCGGGATTTTGGTTGTTGTCCCATTGGCGGGTGCGATCTTTCTAATTGTCTGGATTGTGGCATCAATTGATTCTTCGTTAAATCTGACCGAGCATTTTTTAGAGGATGAAAAGGGACATCCGCTCTATATTCCGGGTATAGGTATTTTGACGGTCATTTTGGTACTGGTTTTGGCCGGTGTTATATTTACAAATTTTGTGACCGATCCAATTAAAGTTTGGATTAACCACCAAATCAAACGGATACCACTCTTAAACACATTGTACACCTCCATAAAAGACTTTACTGAGGCATTTGTTGGTGATGCGAAGAAATTTAATGAGCCTGTATTGGTGACTGTCAATGAATTTGGTCTGAAGAAGATCGGTTTTTTGACGCAGCATGATTTGAAAAGTATAGGTCTTGAGGAGGAAGTGATGGTCTATTTTCCATACTCGTATTCTTTTGCAGGACAGGTGGTCATTATCAGTGCGGATAAGGTGAAAAAATTGGATATGTCTCCCACAGACGCGATGAAGTTGGTCGTTTCTGGTGGCGTCAGTGGGATCGACCATTAGTTGTTTATTCAGTTTATATTGGGATGCCCACCAGAAAAGGCTGCAAGTGATTCATGATTTTAAGCCTTTTCTGGTAAATATTTGTTGTGTCAGTATGTTAAACTGCTCTCCTTCAATTTGATGATATTTTGATTTTCAGTATGATTTTATTGATCCTTTTTTTTGCTCAAGGTTGGATTTGCTGGTGGGATGGGAATATAGCCATTATCGCCTGGAACTTTTGGGAATTCATGATTTTCCCATTTGGCTCTTGCTTCCCGAAGTGTTTCTATATCTGAGGCGACAAAGTTCCAGTCAATATAACGTTGCTCAGGAAATGGAGTTCCTCCAAAAATGTATACCGAAGTACCTGCTTTCATTTCGAATTCGCATAGTTTTGCGTCTTTAGCGACCAAAATTTGTTTTGGTCCGAATTCCTGACCTTCAGCTTTTACAGTTCCATCCAAGATGTATAAGCCACTTTCGCCGTAGAGATTATCCCCCAGTTTAACCGTCGAGTCTTCTTCCGCTTTCATTTCGATCAGATACAACGGACTGTAAACGGGGACTTCGGAGCGATGCTCCTTAATTTCTCCGGCAATTAACCGATAGGACACACCATCCTCAGTCCAGTGGGGAAGCTGGGGTTCTTCGATGTGTACAAAATTAGGCTCCATTTTTTCGAGCTCTTTAGGTAGAGCAACCCAAATTTGCAGTCCATGCAAATTATGGGATGTGGATCGCAATTGTGGCGGCGTTCTTTCAGAGTGTGTAACACCTTTTCCTGCCGTCATCCAGTTTACTGCGCCAGGTTTGATTTCCACGGCATTTCCCAGGCTGTCACGGTGCATAATATTGCCTTCGAACAGATAAGTCAGCGTTGATAAGCCGATATGTGGATGTGGGGCAATGTCCATGAAGTGCGGTTCGGTAATCGTATCAGGTCCCATATGGTCGATAAAGATAAAAGGGCCTACCATACGTTTTTGCCTGAAGGGAAGAAGGCGTCCAACCAAGAAATTGCCTATATCGGCCGCCCTTTCTTCAATAACTATTGCAATATTTGACATAATGTTTTTCTATTTTTGTATTTGGAATCTATAGCAATTTAACAAATGTCTGGTATAATAAATCGTTTTTTTGGTAAAAAGGTCTTAATAAATGAGGAGCTTTTGGCACTTGCGGATCGCTTGTCTTTTAGGAACAGTCAGCTCGATAGTTTTTTGATGGGGCATTTTTTAAAAGGTGATAAAACAAGTCTGGATGAATATTTTGCTTTTCAAAAGCAGGTGCTTGAGCTGCAGGTCGACCGGTTTGAATCGATCCAGATCGAGCTTGACTTGTTGAAGCAGTATTTGAAGCTAATAGAACATGTTGTCGCGGACGGTTTTTCGGTAAAATGGGAAAATAAACTTCCATGCCACGAGGAGATTATGTTGCCACCACTCATTTTTTTCCCTATGATACAGCATGCCGTTAAAAATGGTTATAATACGATGTCCTCCCATCCTGTCCGTATTCGACTATCGGGTTCACCAAAGGTGCTAATATGGGAAGTTAGCTATCGCGTAAACCATTATTTGGAAGATCAGTTTAGTGACACATTATTAGTTGATTTCCAAAAGCGATTAGCCTATCTCTTCCCACAAAAGCATAATTTATTGTTAAATAGTAACAGCAATACCGCTCGAATAACATTGTCGGTCCAGCTGTTTTAGATGATGTTGAAGTGTTTTAGTGCATTCCAGATACCATTATCATCGACGCTGTCTGTTATATAATCTGCAATTTCCTTGACCTCGGGATTTGCATTGCCCATAGCAACTCCAATATGTGTGTGTGCTAGCATGGTGATATCATTGCCTCCATCGCCAAATGACATGGTTTCTTCCGGGGTGAAGTTGAAATGATTTAAAAAAACATCTATTCCTATTTTTTTGCTCTGCCCCATGGGGTTAACATCGGCGAAAATTGGTGTCCATCTTGATGCGACTGAGTTTGGCATCACGTTTCTCATAAATTCGGCTTCTTCTTCCGGACTGATGAAAACATTAATCTGCATCACCGTGTCCAGATCAAAATCCCGTTCGTAATCGCGAATAGGCGGAGTAGGGACATTAACCTGCTGGTACATCGCTAATACCTCTGGTGTAGCCCGATTTAACGAAATTTCTTTTTCTGACATAAATGAAAAAGTCAAGTCTTCACGTTTTTTGGCATAGTGCAATAAGGAGCGGATATCTTTTTCCGGAATATTATTTTTATAGATAACTTCCTGTTCCTTTGTGACGCAATATCCGCCATTGAAAGTTATGTAACCATCAAAATTAAGATAATGAATATGCTCCAGCTGATTGTATGATCTTCCTGTTGAAACAAATACCTTAATATTTTTTTCTTTTAATAATTGAAATGCACGTTGAGTAGATTCAGGAACTTGATGTGTTTTGAAACTTAGTAAAGTTCCATCGATGTCAAAAAAGATAGCTTTAATCATGAACTTTTGGGTCAAAGTCAAATATACTAAATACCTAGGATAGTGTAACTATTACAGTATTGAATTTGATGTATTTATCCCTATAGGAAGATTGTTTTTTAGACGATTTGAGCAAGGATATGTTTGCATCCCTCCTTAGCGAAAAATTTATGACGACAGACTGTTGATGTACGATAGGTAGGTCTCAATTCAGCTTTCTGTTAGCGTTAGTTTAAGAGATCTTCTTCTGTAATGTGCTATCTCGATAGTTTATTTTCGCAAAAATCTGACACAATCTTCTCTAATAATTTCGTAAATTTCAAATCCAAAAAAATGCAAATTGTATTGTGTTTAATGTGTTGGATTAAAAGGGTTTAGAATTTTATGTATATTATTTTCGATACGGAGACGACAGGTTTACCTAAGCGTTGGGACGCGCCAATTACGGATACGGACAATTGGCCTCGCTGTATTCAATTAGCTTGGCAGATTCATGATGAGATGGGGAATTTGGTCGAACATCAAGATTTCTTAATTAAGCCAGATGGATTTGATATACCCTATGACTCTGAAAAAATACACGGTATATCCACTGCATTGGCGGAAGAGCAAGGGTTGCCAATTCAAGAGGTGCTGGAGAAATTCAATATCGCATTAAATAAAGCTAAGTTTGTCGTTGGGCAGAATATTGGTTTTGATTTGAATATCATGGGCTGCGAATTTTATCGCTATGGTGTCACATCCGATATGGCGAATATGCCTGTTTTAGATACCTGTACGGAAGTAACCGCTGAACTACTGAAGATTCCTGGTGGTCGTGGCGGGCGGTTTAAGTTGCCCAATTTGACCGAGCTACATTCCTATTTATTTGGAGTGCCATTTGCCGAAGCACATAATGCCACTGCCGACGTAGAGGCGACAGCACGTTGTTTTCTGGAGCTGGTGAGAAGAGAAGTGTTTACGGCCGAAGAACTTCAGGTAGATACTGGTTACTTCGTTGATTTTAAAATCAATAATCCGGGTCCGATACCTACTGTAGGGCTGAAGCATGTAAACTTAAAAGCCGCCTCTGATGAAATTAGACGGCAGTCTGAGCCTGAGGAGGCTAGGGTTGTTGTGGATGCTGAAGCGCTGGCTGCCCTAAAGGATGCTAAATTTACCCATTTACATAACCATTCTCAGTTTTCGATCCTTCAGTCCACGATGTCGTACGATAGGTTGGTTTCGGCAGCGATCAAGGATAATATGCCGGCTGTTGCATTAACGGATCATGGCAATATGATGGGGGCTTTTGAGTTTGTTTCTCGCGTTATAGGTCATAATAAGGAAATTGAAGCTCAAAATGCGGAAGCTATTGAGAATGGACAAGAACCTACTGGTCAGCTCTTAAAGCCCATTGTGGGGTGTGAGTTTTTTGTCTGTGAAAACCACAAAGATAAGTCCAGAAAAGATAATGGTTATCAGATTGTCTTGTTGGCAAAAAATAAGCGCGGTTACCATAATCTGGCGAAGCTAGCTTCTTTCGCCTACACTGCAGGATTCTATTATGTGCCGCGGATTGATAAAGATCTTATTCTTCAATATAAGGAGGATGTTATCGCTTTGTCAGGAAACCTGCAAGGAGAAGTTCCCAATAAAATACTGAATATAGGGGAGAGCCAGGCCGAGGAGGCATTGCTATGGTGGAAGGAGCACTTTGGTGATGATTTTTATCTCGAGTTAATGCGCCACGGCCAGGAAGATGAGGACCGTGTGAACCAAACCTTGCTTAAATTTTCCCGCAAATATCAGGTTAAAATTGTCGCGACCAACAATACATATTACGAGAAGAAAGGTGACGCTCATGCGCACGATATTTTATTATGTGTGAAAGACGGGGAGAAGCTTTCGACTCCAAAAGGTAGGGGCCGGGGATTCCGTTTTGGTTTGCCGAATCAGGAATATTATTTCAAGTCTTCTGACGAAATGAAGGCGCTGTTTAAGGATCTTCCCGAAGCAATTTTGAATATTCAGGAGATAGTTGACAAAGTTGAGATTTTTAAACTAAATCGCGATGTTCTCCTGCCTAAATTTGATATACCCGAAGAGTTTCAGGTTGAAGCGGATCTTGAGGATGGCGGAAAACGAGGCGAGAATAAATACCTCGCGCACCTCTGTTATGAAGGTGCTAAAAAACGTTACGGAGAAATCACGGATGATATTCGTGAGCGGCTAGACTTTGAGTTGGCTACTATCGAGAAAACCGGCTATCCTGGTTACTTTTTGATTGTGCAGGATTTTATTGCAGCCGCACGAGCGATGGGAGTGTCGGTGGGGCCTGGACGGGGATCTGCTGCTGGTTCAGCTGTGGCCTATTGTCTTGGCATTACCAATATCGATCCGATTAAGTACGATTTGCTTTTTGAGCGTTTCCTAAATCCCGACCGTGTATCTATGCCCGATATTGATATCGATTTTGATGACGAGGGGCGTGGACGCGTCATGCAATATGTAATCAATAAATATGGTGCAAGTCAAGTTGCTCAGATTATTACCTACGGTACAATGGCTGCTAAATCATCCATTAAAGATACAGCCCGTGTACTTGATTTACCTTTAGGTGATGCTAATGAAATTGCTAAGCTGATTCCAAATCTTAAATTATCCAAAATTTTTACGCTAGATGACGCTGGTTTAAAGGAGAAGCTAAGGACAGAGGAAATTGAAGCCGTCAATAGATTGAAATCTATTGCCGATGGTGCTGGGCTCGAAGCTGAAACAATTCGGCAAGCCCGGGTATTGGAAGGTTCTGTACGAAATACCGGTATTCATGCCTGCGGCGTTATTATCACACCCGACGATATTACTAACTTTGTTCCTGTTTCTTTAGCAAAAGACTCTGACCTTTATGTAACCCAGTTTGATAACCACGTGGTGGAAAGTGCTGGTTTGCTAAAAATGGACTTCTTAGGTTTAAAGACGCTGACTTTGATTAAAGATACCGTCGAGAATGTCAAATTAAGTCATGGTATTGTACTGGATCCAGATCAGTTTCCAATTGATGATGAACTTACGTATGAGCTCTTTCAACGTGGGGAAACGATTGGTGTATTTCAGTATGAATCTCCAGGGATGCAGAAGTACATGCGTGACCTTAAACCTACGGTATTCGCAGATTTGATTGCTATGAATGCACTCTATCGTCCAGGGCCAATTGAATATATCCCCAGTTTCATTAAGCGTAAGCATGGTATAGATCCGATTGTTTACGATTTGGATGCCTGTGAGGAGTATTTGAAAGAAACCTATGGTATTACAGTATATCAAGAGCAGGTAATGCTTTTATCTCAAAAGTTAGCTGGATTTTCGAAAGGTGATGCCGATGTACTGCGGAAGGCCATGGGTAAGAAGCAAAAGGCTGTACTTGACAAGATGAAACCTAAGTTTATTTCGCAGGCCGAGGAGAAGGGACATAATGCCAAAGTCTTGGAGAAGATATGGACCGATTGGGAAGCTTTTGCGAGTTATGCATTTAATAAATCCCATTCCACATGTTATGCGTGGGTGGCCTATCAGACAGCTTATTTGAAAGCACATTTTCCTGCTGAATATATGGCGGCTGTACTTTCTAACAATATGAATGATATCAAGCAAGTAACATTCTTTATGGAGGAATGTAAGCGTATGGGGTTGGAAGTACTTGGACCTGATGTGAATGAATCCTATTATAAATTTACAGTGAATGAACGAGGTGCTATTCGTTTTGGAATAGGCGCTGTAAAGGGTGTTGGAGCAGGGGCCGTGGATGCTATTGTTCAGACAAGGCAATCGGGTTTATATAAATCCGTTTTTGATATGGCTAAGCGTATTGATCTACGTGCTGTCAATAAAAAGGCATTTGAGAGCTTAGCTTATGCTGGGGGATTCGATAGCTTCGAAAATACACATCGTGCACAATATTTCCACTCCGATGAAAATTCAACCGGCATGGAAAAGGCGATACGTTTTGGACAGCGTTATAAGGAAAATGAAAGTTCAGCCCAGGCAAGTCTTTTTGGTGTTGATGGAGGAGCCGAATTGCCAGAGCCCGTGTTGGCGCCATGTCCACAATGGGGGTTAATTGAGAAGCTTAAATATGAGAAAGAGGTCATTGGTATTTATCTAACTAGTCATCCATTGGATACCTATCGTTTTGAGATCGAGCATTTTTGCCAGAATTCGGTTTCAGACTTAGCATTGATCAATAAGGTTAAGGCGGCGGAGGTTGATGAAGAGACTTTACTTGAGTTTAATCGAATCAAAAATAAGGAATTAGTAATAGGGGGTATTATAGCTTCTGCAAACCATCGATTGACTAAGAATGGTAAGCCCTTTGCTTCTTTTATCATTGAAGATTATAGTGATTCCTATGATATGGCTGTATTTGGGGAAGAGTATGTGAAGTTAAAAGGATATTTGCAGGAAGGATACTTTGTGCAGTTAAGAGGCTTGGTGCAGGAGCGTTTTAGACAAGTCGGAAATTGGGGCTTTGAGCTACGCAGTGTACAATTGCTTTCTGATCTTCGTGAAAAGATGGCTAAAAGTTTTACGATCAATATTCCTTTGCCTAAATTGGACGAAGCATTTTTAGATGGAATTAAGGATATACTTGCGCAAAACGAGATTGAAGGTGTTGTGCCAAGTTGTCAATTGAAGTTTAAAATTTGGGATCCGCAGGATGAGATATCTGTCGAAATGCCAGCTAAAAGTCTGAAAATAAACCTTACAAATGAATTTTTGGAATGCATTGATAAGTTTGAAGGTATAAATTATAGATTGAACTAGTTTGGATTGGAATTTGTGTAATTAAGATTACAATTACATTAATAGTTGTTATTATCTTTGTTTATAGATTTTAGCAATTAAAAAATATAAATATAACTTCGGTTTATAAAAATTAAAAGATTATGGCATTAGAAATTACAGATAGCAACTTTGAAGAAGTTGTTTTAAAATCAGACAAACCAGTATTAATCGATTTTTGGGCAGAATGGTGTGGACCATGTCGGATGGTAGGTCCTGTAGTGGAGGAATTGGCTAAGGATTATGAAGGAAAAGCGGTTATAGGGAAAGTGAACGTGGATGAGAATCCAGAGATTTCAGTACGTTATGGAATTCGTAACATCCCTGCTTTGTTATTCTTCAAAAATGGAGAAATTGTTGATAAACAAATCGGCGCTGTTCCAAAGTCTGTTTTGAACGAGAAATTAGAAAAGCAACTGGCTTAGCGAGTTATAAAAATCAAAAAGGCCTGAAACATATGTTTCAGGCCTTTTTTTTTGGGGGTCTGAGGGTGTAAAGTAAACTGTG
>NZ_DFOE01000023.1:0-19042 GCF_002376635.1 Sphingobacterium sp. UBA3549
TTTCCAAGTCGACACGAAAAATTAGGCCAATAAAAAAATCTGCCCTTGTCGGACAGCCCCTTTTCATACTAAAATTTTCTTACACAGATTTCAAACTATTTTGAAAAATTATTGACTACTGTCCAAAGCTAATCCATTTTCGCGCATCTGATACAGTTACCAAATCATATTGTCCTAGCGCTGTTTCGATAACATATAATCCTTTTGGATCCGTAAAATCGAGTGCTGTTTGTAAAATTATATTTCTATAAGCTGCTGGAATGGTTCCCAAAGCTTCTACATACTGATACTTAATGAGCCCCGTTTGTAAGTCAATCGTACTAGCAATGGCAGTACCAAAATATAACGAATTGCCTTGAGCATATCCAAGCAAATCATAACCGGGACCATAATCCAACCAGGCAATTCTTCTGTTCATTCCTGTACCTAAGGACACACTATTGTCATTTAAATAATCTTCTTGACCATCTTTAACCCAAGCCGAAAAGGAAATTTGGCGATCAGATCTCCAAAAACGCGTTACTGCTGTCTTATCATAATTCATTGGCGTAATAGACTCAGTAATCTTCAGATTTAAAGCCCCAGAACTTGCCGACAAAAAGCCAGAAGGATCATACTTCACATTTGAAAGGCTTACAATGCTATCCGCACCAATCACTATTGGATTAAAAAATTTAACTTCATTTTTGACGACATAAAAATTACTTCCCACATTATCACCGGTCTCTGCAGAAATAAAATTGATACGTTTATTTCCTACATCAATCTTAGCTTCATAATTCTTCCCTCCGATTTCAGTACGTTTAAAATAGGTATGTATCTGAGACAGTTTATCCTGCATGGAACTCGTCTCGTTATAGGTTGATTCCAAATCATCTTTTGATTCTGCCCGAATCAAAATAAGTCTACTTTTATTGAAAGTACCCTCCAAGACAATTTTATCTTTGGTAGCTGAAATTACTGCAAACTCAAAATCTGCATCATAACCAGTACCAACCCCACCTCCTAAAACATTGGGATTGGGATCAGAAAGCTCATGTAATATCGAATAGGTATCGAACAACAAAGTCGGACGTTGCAATGCTTTAAGCCTATATGAGCTTTCTTCCTCATCGGAACCATATTCAGCAGTCATTACAACCCGATTTTTGTCATTAAATTTCATCGTAAAATCTACGGCTATATTAATATTAGTTAAAAGATAGGCTTTCCAACCATATTGAGCACTAGCAAGCGTAGCTTGATACTGAGCGAGACTATCCGCCAATCTGACGTCAACATCATCCAGAACTGGCGAAGTTTTATCTTTCTGACAGCTCGAGAAGGCGACAATAAATAATATATAAAATAATAAGTACTTTTTCATCTTGTTCTAATTTGCGTTTCTTCTTTCATTACAACGTTCCAAAAACATAAGACGTCGGATCATTTTTATTGACTAGCCCACCAAAGATTCCTTTTGACTGCGGAATGATATCATCTATCCATCGCATTGTAAAAGTCTGATTAGAAAAATAATTAACAATCGGCAAGACAGAAGCTTCTATTGCTCTTGCATTTGCATTCGTTGGCTGTGGATTCGTATAAGTCAATTTTAAATCTCCGTCTATCTTTGCAATTGTATAATTAAAATCAGCATTATAACCTGCGCCAACGGCAACCGTCGGATCCATAAAATTCACACGGAGGATCACTCTATTTGCAGTACTAAAAATTAAAGAAATATTATCGACATACAGCCCCATATTTGCCTGTAATGTAGCATTAGATGTATTGAATGCTGTTAAAAATTTAGCTGATAAACCCGACAATTTCTGAGGATTGACGGCAATCGTGCCATAAGTTTTTTGCGGTCCTAATACTTCGCTCAATGTTGGTGTTGGAGAATTAGCCTCTATAGCCTCTTGCGTTTTAATTTGAAGATCTGATAAGGTAATTCCCCATTCATTTTTCATATAGGTGGTTACGATCGCTTTCTTTTTTAAGAGCTTATTTCTCGCATCGGTGTTTTGCTCATAAATACCTTTACCATTTCGTTTAATATATTGCCCTTCATAAACAAATAAGTTATTGACGATATTATTATAATAAGCGTCTCCACCTTCAAGTAGTGTCGACAATGTTTCAACAAAATCATCATCTTTATTAGACCTTGCATAAGGTGTTACGAAACCTTTACCCCAAAAATCAGCTTCATACATAATTTTATCCAAAGCAGCCGTACTGCTATAAGCCCCCCTAAAGATATTGAACCAAGTTGCGGTATAGTCGGAAGGAGTTATTCTTTGATAGTCAGGCGTCACAGCAATATTTTGGTTCAGGACGTGTCCAAACTCATGATGCATTGTATGCAATATTTGTCGCACCGCAGGCTTGTTATCAGGGTCAAATGTATTTAGGTCCAGCAAAACAATTTTCCGTCCGGCTTCAGCTGTACCTAGCGTAATAGTACCGTTGCTATTATAGGAAGGACTTCCAGCTAGAAAAAACTGCTTTTGAGTGTATTTTTTCATGAAATTCTCCCCCTTAACCGCCACATAAGGATCAATCCAAGTTTTCTTAATAATATCCATCACTGGAATGACCAACCCCTCTTGCACTGGAATTACATTCTTATAAATCTCTGGTAATTCGGATCGATCCCATTTATATTTTACCTCAATATTATAGGGTGTGGTGAAGTTTTTACTTATCCAGTCATCGACTTCAGTTTTAGCCCAGGTATCTCCCCCTAAGCCAACTATATCCGACTTCAGTGTGTCTTTATCTCTACATCCGAAAATCATCGAAGACACAAGCAGCAGAAAAAATATATTTTTAAATTTCTTTTTCATAATTCTATTTTTAAAAGTTAACATTACCTAGGGTTGGCTTCAAGTCCGGCCGCAATGGCATCCTGAGGTATTTGTATCACCCTTCTTGGATCATCTGCACCCAATGTAATTTTAGTCTTGCCGTTCGCACTAACATGTTCAATCGGAATTTTCAACCGGATAATATCAAACCAGCGGAGGCCTTCATGCATAAATTCCATTCGTTTAAAAGTTAGGATAGACGATACTAAAGCATCTTTATCTGATGAATTCTGATAAAAATTTTTTGCTTTTTCTACAGAGAATTTGTCGGCCGTGGTTGAATAATCTATAATACGTTTTGAAAGGTACTTATCAAGATCACTGATTGTCTGTGCACTATTTCCAAGCATCGCATTTGCTTCTGCTCTGTTAAACAAAACTTCTTCAGCGGTAAGTAGTGGAACCATATTATAGGCATCACCGATAGTTGCATTAATGGATTCCTTTACAAAATGTTCCTTGAATTTGGGAATATTGTAAACCATCTCAGTTCCTCCAAAAATTTTAGTTGCCATCGCTAATTGTTTCCCACTAGGATTATTAGCTGGACTAAATATGCCCAATAAACTAGAACTCAAGCCGTAATTATAACCAGCATAGCTTCTTCCCCACGCGCTCTGAGATTCTTGGAGCAGAATATTAGCTGGCTCTATCGAATTGGTATAAATAGCTTGCAATTCATAATATCCCAATGAATTATAAGTTGTGTTCCAAGGACGTAAATCCTCTACTATCGTCGAGCCTGGGTATACAGCATCTGCATGTTCAACAACCTTTGCATAATTTTTTTTGAATAAGTAAAAACGAGTAGCAAAAGCATGAGCAGCCTGTGTCGTGAAATGGTATTTCGGAACGACATATTTATTGTTTCTAATCAATGGGAGACCTTCTGTCAGATCTTTTTCGATATTTTCATAAACACTGGCAACTGTACCACGCGTATAACTGCCTTCGACAACTTTTTGCGGAAGTGTCACATAAGGTATACCGAGATCCGTTTTAGCAGTCGCTGGATCGTATGCTTTCGCAAAGAATGTCACCAGCATAAAATGAGCATAAGCTCGTGCGACCAAGGCTTCGCCTCTGCTTGCAGCATATTCTTCCGTATTACCAGCTTTATCTATTGCCTCAAGTGCATAGTTTGCTGCTGCTATAGCTTTATAACAAGCATTCCAATAATATGGGGGAGTATCTATGCCATCTGGATCTACCTGATCCACGTAATTCCAAGCAGATGAATTAGGTAATTCTCGTGTCGTTCCACCTTTATCTCCAGCATTATCACTCATCGATTCTGCCATAGTAATATAATTACCATGCGGATATGCATTTGCTAATAATTCTGCTACCTTAACAGCATTATTTAGTTCAGTACGATCATCGGGCTGATGTTCCAGAAATTTATTACAACTAGTTGCAATAAATAAGCAAGACAACGCCATATATAGAATTAAGTTTCTTCTTTTCATTTTAACATTATTTATTAAAATCCAACTTTTAAAGACAAAGTGTATTGCTTAGGTATTGGTAATGCTACTCCTCCTGACGCAAAAAATTCAGGGTCTTGACCTTTCAATTTTTTATCTGAATAAATCAACCAAAAGTTATTTGCTGTTATACCAATTGAAGCGTGATTTGCTTTGATAGATTTAAGAAAATTAGATGGTAATGTGTAAGCAAATGCTAACTGTTTTAATCTAACAAATCCTCCATCCGCAACTCTCACCGTAGAATAATTATAAGTATTGTAGGGATACTGTCCACTAATCGTATTAGCAGCCTCAACATCTAAAATCGATGGAATATTTGTTATTGCTTCATCTCCAGACATTGTCCATCGGTCCTTAAATTCATTTGGCATCGCGTCTAAATCAGAATAGGAAGTACCAAATGATGGGTTTAACCTAATTTTATTACCAGCTGAGAATGTAAATAATGCATTTAATGTAAAACCTTTGTAACTAAACGAATTATAGAAACCTCCTGTTAATTTAGGATCAGTAGGCCCTTCATATTTCAGGTACTTCGTTTCGAGGCTCTGCATATAAACATTAATACCTTTCTCTCCTTTTTCGTTAATGAATTCAGGAATACCGGTATCATGATTTAATCCAGTAAATTCTACAGAGTATAATCCACGATATGGATAACCTTCTTGAGGTCCACCATCAGCAGTCACCAAATTAAAAATAGACTGCGGGCTTGATAACTTCGTTACTTTGTTTTTATTGTAACCAAAATTGAAATTGCTTCTCCAACTGAACGAATCGTTCTTGATAATTGGTCCGCTTAACGTTACCTCGATACCTTTTGAATTCATATCCGCATAATTGGCTGTAATCAAATATTGACCTCCGATACCCGAAGTACGCAAAGGACTAATCAAATCAAAACCATTTCGATTGTATAGATCAATGGTCAAGTTCAATTTACTCTTGAAGAAACTCATATCGAAACCTAGATTGGTTTCGTATTGTTTTTCCCAAGTGAGATCCTTATTTTCGATATACTGTATATTCATTACAGATTCAATTTCATCTAAATAAGGTCTTAAGGCACTTCCATTCCTAAGTACTAACGCTGAATTGGTTGCACTACCAAGACTAGCTGTTAGTCCATAAGTACCACGAATCGTTAATTTATTTAAGATATCCTGATTTTGCATGAATGCTTCTTCATCAACATTCCACGCTCCTGAAATATTCCACGTCGGTAACCATCTTGCTGTCTTCGAACTTCCTAATTGGTTCGATCCATCATAACGACCAGTAAAATTGATAGAATATTTTCCATCATAAGAATATGCCGCTCGTGTCATAAATGCCGAAAAGCGGTCGTACTTATGCCCCATTGAATAATAATTCAGATTGTTCAATGTAGCTTGTTTTATAATATTCGGGTCTATAAATGGTACTCCCCCCTTATCATATTGATACCCATAACCAATCATACTTCTGGCTTGGCGATCTGCTATGCGTAACTCTTGGAATGCATAAATATTTACAAGGTGTTTTTCATTAAAAGTATTATCATACTCAAATGAGTTTCTAACCATGTATGATTTTAAAAAATCATCACTGGTATTATAAAACCCTCCATAAGGAAGTACAACTACAGGTTGTAATTCAGGATGTGCTGGATCTCGGTAAAGGAAGCGGTTATTCTCCTGAACATAGGAATCGTAATCTGCCCTATAAGCATTTGCCATGTTCGAATTTTCCCTTACTTTATGTTCATTACCGCTTTTAACGTAGCGCATTGAAGCTAACACATCATATTTGAAATTTTTGGAAAACTTATAATTCGCCCCACCTTGAATTTTTAAATCCAACATACTCAGGTCCAAACTATTGTTATCCAATTCATCTAAAATATTAAAGTCAGCAAAGTTTCTCGTAAAACTTTCTCTATTCCCATTTTCATCGTAGGCCGTCATTGTTCGGCTCGTATTGAGGGCGTAGCTAAAAGGGTTAATATCAAAATCTCTAGAATACTTCCCTTCAACAGGATTACTCACTCTTCCTACTGTACCGGGAGCTTTTTGATTACGAATAGAACCCGTAGTAATAAAATTAAGCGTTAATTTTTCTGAAAGATTAAATAGAGCATTGATATTTGTTGTATAACGCTGTACTTTATTTCCAACGGCCCATCCATTATCGTTTAAATAACTTGTCGACATATACAACTGGGATTTATCAGTACCTGAAGAAACACTTACACCATGCTCCTGCATAAGTGAGTTTTTGAACAAGACATCAAACCAATCCGTATTAGCAAGCGCGTATCTACTTAAAAATTTGTTGCGAGCTTCAGGAGTATTTTCGAGGCCAAATTTCCCATTACTTTCATTATATGAATTGATCAAATGATACATTTTGGTATAAACACCACCGTTTTCAGCTCTTGATGCATTCGAGTGATTAAGCCAGCCTTTACGTGCCAGCTCCGAATAAACCGACATTTGATCCGAAGAGTTCATGATATTATAATCGTTATAAGTCGGTTTCAAAAATGTTGAAAAATTACCTGTATACGATATTAACGGTTTTCCTATTCTTCCTTTTTTTGTCGTAATTACGACTACCCCGTTCATCGCCCTGGCACCATATTGTGCTGTTGCGGCAGCATCTTTCAAGATATTGAAACTTTCAATGTCATCCGCATTAATTCCAGCCACAGAAGAACCAATCAGTGTATTGACATCACCAGAAGATAACTGTTCATTCGAGATATTTACAACATCTTCCAAAATAACGCCATCAACAACCCATAGCGGTTTATTATCGCCTGTAATTGAAGTTGCTCCACGGACACGTATTTTAGGTGCTGCACCAAAAGTTCCAGATACATTTTGTACAGATACCCCCGCTACTCGTCCTTCCAACATCCTACTAACATCAGTAATTCCGTCCTGTTTGATATCTGATCCTTTTATTGTGGTCGCGGCACCAGTAAATAGCTTTCTATTTAAATTTTGATAACCGGTAGAAACAACATCCACTACATCAAGCTGTCTTTCATCGGATTCCAATTCAATAGCAATACTACTGCGTCCTCCCACCGCTACTTCTTTCTGTGAATAGCCAATAAATCGTACAATCAAAACAGCATTGGCTGAAGCATTAATCTTGAAATGCCCAGATTCATCTGTTTGAGTTGATATGGAAGTCCCCTTAACTGAGACGGTGACTCCGCTCAAACCTTTTCCGTTTTGATCCTTAATAGTTCCAGAAACAACTTGTTGCAAAGTATTTATGGTCGAACGATTATCTACATCACCATTTACAGATATCGTATTCGCAATAATCTTATAATCGATATGATTATTGCGTAAAACAGAATTCAAGGCTTCTTCAACGGTTGCGTTCTTCAAATTTACACTGACACGTGCTTTAGAATCGATATTCTCCCCGTAAAATAGCTGCAGGTTGGACTGTTTGGAAATCGCGCTGAGCGCTTCTTCAATCCTTGCATTTTTCATTTTCAACGTAACTTTCTGCGCAATGCCGTTGGCTTGAACTCCGGTCACAAAGGCGAAAAGAAGGCAGGTACTAATTTTCATAATACGTAAAGGTTTACAAAACCGAGGGTCATGAGGTATCAGTCGCCACGTTTTGCCAAATGGTAAGTTATTCATACATTTACTCTTTGTGGTTAATAGGGTTTACTTAATTCGCATTTTTAATTTTTTAGGCCTTTTAATCATTCCGGAACGGGGATGCTGCAACATTCCTGTTCTTTTTTTGTATAAGGCTCGTAGGTTAGGTATCAATTTTTCACATAAGCACTTTTATTTATTTTCTATAATTAATTCTTTTCCACGAAGTTCAAACTTCAAATCACAAACATAGGTCAGCATTTCCAAAACTTGCGATAGCTTGACATCACGCTTAAAATTACCTGTGTACACTTTATTTAATGCGACATCTTGTTTAAATTTGACCTGGATGTCATACCATTTCGAAAGCGTGGAAGCGATCTCCACAATTGTCTCTTTCTTAAAATAAAACTGATTATTATGCCAAGAAAGATCATGCTCTAAATCTGCCGTTCCTTTATGAAGCTGGCCAGCAATAAGGTTAGCATATTCTCCAGGCTCCAGAATGATCACATCCCCCGAGTTACTTACTTGTACTCTTCCGGAAGACAAAGTCGTTCGAACATTATTACTATAAGCGTTGATATTGAAATGTGTACCTAACACCTTCACTTCATTCCCCTTGGATTCTACAAAAAATGGACGCTTGGCATCATGAGAAACTTCAAAATAAGCTTCACCCTCCAAAACGACACGACGTTCTTTATCGGAAAATTTTACAGGAAATTTAAGTTGAGAGTTTGCATTCACCCAGACTAGGGTACCATCTTCTAAAGATAGTTTGTAAAAATTCCCTTTGGGAACGACCAATGTATTAAATTGCAATAGTACGTCTTCTGCCGGAACGTCCATTCGAGCGATATTATCTGCAACGAATTTTGGATCTACAGTTTTGCGCGACTTCTCCAAAGGCATAATCGATCCATCAGCCAAAACCAATAGAGCCCCCGACTCGGCAGGTGAAATATCTGTTTTTACCAAACGAGCAGATGATGCTTGATCAGAAACTATTCCTTCCTCATGGAGGATATAAAAGAGCGACGTCGCCATCAATATTAAAATAACGGCTGCAGCACCAAAAAGAGGAATATAATTTTTCTTAATTCTCTTTGGGGTCCGCTGAATGTTACGCCAAGCAACGTCTTCATCCAAATCACCAAAAAAGGTAAGATCTCCCTCTATATTCTTTGCGTCCTGAAAGCTTTCAATTAAATCATCATTGCGCTTATCAGATTTTCGCCAATGTTCAATTGCCTCCCGTTCCGCTATGGTTTCGTGACCTCGAAGCAATTTATTAATGAGTCTGGCAATGTAATTGGTGTTGGTGTTCATATCTATAGGTTAGAAACCCTATAGATTCGTCGAGGGTGACAAGAAATTAAAATTATTTTAACAAAAAAATAATAAGGGGTAAAAACTCGGGATGCAGCCTCTCCAGCAAGATCTTCATCCCACGTTGTTTTTGGGTCTTAACTGTGTTTACACTAATTTGAAGTCGTTCTGTAATTTCAAGATTTGACAACCCCTCCAAATAGCCCATTCTAAAAATCTGTTGACAAGCGGAAGGCATTTGGGCAATAATTCGATAAACTTCATTGATTACTTCGGTATGAATAATGGAAAGCTCAACGGAATGCTCATCTTCCTCATTGAATTCAACCCGCGTCCAATACTTTTCCTTTACTTTTTCATGCCGTAAATGCTTTAGACAAGAAAATCGCACAGCAGTATACAAATAGTTTCGTACAAACGCTTCGGATTCATCCATACGCTGTTTTTCTCTGAAAAAGGTAACAAAGGCTTCCTGTACGAGATCTTCCGCAACAGAAGACTCTCCCACAAATTTCCATGCAAAATGACACAAACTTTTATAATGCTGTCTAAATAACTTTTCTTCAGGTCCCATACGATAAAGCGAAAGTGGGTGTAATAAAAAAATTGATCAGTTACTATTAACGGAGTCCGATAAACTAGTCTAGCATAAAGATAGAGATTTAATCTTATTTTAACAATTCTTAACATATTTATTACCTATTTTGCAAAAATCATAAAGATAAATACAATGAAAAAAGGAGTTAACTCACCTATGATGTTTATCTCGTCTCTCATTTTCATCATTGATAAAATCCCCTTATAGACAAAGTCATTCTTATATTTTTTACGTTCATTCGATACAAAACACATAAAAATCTCGGTTTTTCCGAGTTTTTTTACTATATTGGAAACTTTCAAAAAACCTTCATCGCCCTATTAGCGTTGACTAAGATGAAATATCGAAGGTTCTAATTGACAAGTAAAACAAACACTTCAATAAAAATTAAAACAAAGACTAAATGCTATTTACTGTTCTGTCAGGATTAATAACATCGAGCCTTATTGTTCCATTTGGTCGTTTCCTAAAAACCAAATGGGGTTTTATTCTCGCATTCTTACCGGTACTTCTATTTCTATATTTTGCTCAATATATTGTACCTATTGGTCGAGGCTCCTATTTTGTACAGTCAACCTCGTGGGTGCCCTCTCTAGGTATCAATCTGGATTTTAAACTGGATGGGCTATCCCTACTTTTCGCCTTATTGATTACCGGTATCGGAGCCTGTATTTTCTTCTACGCGAATGCCTATCTTAAAGGGCATCGGTATATCGATCGATTCTTTGGCTATCTCTGCTTATTTATGTCAGCGATGCTGGGGCTTGTCCTATCGGACAATATGTTATTATTATTTATCTTTTGGGAATTGACTTCAATCAGCTCATTTTTTCTCATTGGATTTAACAATGACAACAACGATTCACGCAAAAGCGCATTGACCGCTCTTTCCATCACGGGTCTAGGTGGCTTCTTTCTACTGGCAGGTTTCATTTTACTGGGTAATATCGCAGGTACTTATCATATTACAGCACTGCTCGACAAAGTATCACTCATTCAACAACATCCACTCTTCCCCTTGGTATTTGGCTTGGTAGCACTTGGAGCAATTACAAAATCTGCACAGTTCCCTTTCCATTTTTGGTTACCTGGTGCCATGAAAGCGCCAACGCCAGTCTCGGCCTACCTCCATTCTGCAACCATGGTCAAAGCAGGTATTTATCTTTTGGCCCGCTTTTCGCCGATTCTTGGAGGGAACCCCATCTGGATGTACTCCCTGATGGCCATTGGTGGCTTTACCATGCTTTACACCGCCTTTCATTCGCTGTTCAGAACAGACTTAAAAGGCGTTTTGGCCTATTCAACGATATCCGCACTAGGAATTTTGGTTTTTTTATTGGGTCTTGGTACAAAGGACGCCATTATTGCAGCATGTGTCTTTATACTTGTACATGCCTTATATAAAGCCGCTTTATTCCTTATTACGGGAATTATAGATCATGAAACCGGGACAAGGGATCTGACGGTTTTACGGGGACTGCGTAAGGTTTTGATGCCTGTCGCTATCGCCGGTTTTCTTGCTGCACTTTCCAGTGCTGGTATTCCGCTTACTTTTGGATTTATTGGAAAAGATCTGATCTATGAGGCAACACTACACGCAGCACCGGATTTATTTCTCTATTTGACAGCGGCTGCGGTCGCAACAAATATATTATTGGTCTCCGCTGGATTTATGGCCGGTATCAAACCTTTTATGGGGAAGTTGCCCGAACAATTTAGTAAAATCCATCTGCCTTACAGAGCCATGTGGATCCCACCATTACTTTTAGCCGTTCTTGGTGTTATTTTTGGCTGTATTCCGGGACTTATTGGTGAATGGATTGCAGGCCCAACCGCGGTAAGTATACTTGCCAAAACGGAAGTTTTTCAGCTAAAGATCTGGCATGGCTTTAATTTAATCCTGCTCCTAAGTGCAATTACAATTGTTGCCGGCACGCTACTCTATTTCGCAAACAGACCAAGTAATAACAAATTGAGCTGGATCGCGAAATTCAATAAGATTTCTCCGGAATATATGATCAACTTGTGTGCACAGGAAATTGTATTGTTCTCCGCTTTCTTCACAAACAAAATGCACAACGGCTACTTGCGTTCATATTTATTAAAAATTATCTTATTTGCGGAAGTATTGATCGCCTACCAGCTATATCTCGGGGGGCCACTCCATATCAAATGGGAAACGCTATCGCCGGTAAGCTTCTACGAAGTAACCACGGTCTGTATTTTGATCGGTGCTATTGTATTGACCATACGAACCACATCCCGGTTGACAGCAGTCGTGGCCACTAGTGTCGTAGGCTATGCCATATGTCTTATTTTCGTATTTTACAGTGCTCCAGATTTAGCGATGACCCAGTTTACCATAGACACCCTCACGGTAGTACTCTTTGTCTTGGTACTGTTTAAACTCCCTTCCTTCCTGAATCTGGCAAACAGACGCACCGTCATTCGTGACGCCATAGTCGCTGTAATTTTTGGCGTTTTGCTGTCCATGGTAGCACTCCGTGTCCTGCATGAACCAACAACGACTAATATCAGTGATTTCTACGGCGACTATGCTTATGTGCTTGCTAAGGGTAAAAATGTAGTCAATGTACTTCTTGTGGATTTCAGAGGCTTTGACACCATGTTTGAGATTGTCGTGTTGAGTATTGCTGCATTGGGAGTATACAGCTTATTAAAATTACGTTTAAAACCTTCGGATAAAGAATAATGATGTTTAACAGCTATGAGGCCGTAAACGGACATAGCATGATGCATAGCTAAATAGTAACAAATGAACAGTACAATATTACAGACCGCTACGCGATATCTATTACCGATACTCTTACTTTTCTCGGTATTCCTGCTATTAAGAGGGCACTATTACCCTGGGGGCGGATTCGTGGGGGGCTTGGTTGCTTCTATTGCCTTTGTTTTGCATAGTTTTGCCTTTGGCCCACAAAACACCATGAAATTGATTCAATATAAACCCTTATCCCTCATCCCCATAGGACTGGGAGTTTCGGCGATAAGCATGTTCCTGCCTGTTTTCTTTGGCTATCCCGTGATGACGGGACTGTGGCTTGAGGAAAAAATTCCAGTCATCGGAATGATCGGAACAGCCTTGTTTTTTGACCTTGGTGTATATTTTGTTGTTATTGGCGTCGTGCTTACAATTTTATTTACAATTGCGTTAACTACTGAAGAAGAAGAATAATGGAACTGATTCTTGTCTTATTAATAGGCATTTTATATGCCGCTGGGATATACCTTATCCTCCGCCGAAGCATGGTAAAACTGTTGTTGGGTATTATGTTACTGGGCAATGGCACCAATATACTGATCTTCTTATTGGGCAATATTATTAAAGGAAAACCGCCTATTATTGCACCAGATCTGAAAGTATTCACCGATATTTATGCGGATCCGATTCCGCAAGCTCTTATTTTAACAGCCATCGTGATTAGCTTTGGCCTAACCTCCTTTGCCATCGTTCTGCTCAAGCGTGTCTATGCATTGCTGGGTACAGACGATTTGGATGATTTGAACACCCCTGAGGAAGAAGATATATGATAGACAACCACATTATTGCCACGATCATCGTGCACTTATTTATTGCTATTGTCCAACTGATGTTTTGGCGCAAATCTACTGCACAACGTTTCCTGAGTGTTGGTGGAAGCTTGCTCGTTCTTATTCTTGCTTTTAAATTATTCTTCAAGGTCTACGAAGGTGGTATTTTAACCATGAATGCGGCCAATTGGAAAGCTCCCTTTGGAATTGTCTTTGTTGCGGATCTATTCAGTAGCACCCTTGTCCTTCTCACATCAATTGCAGGTCTTGCTGTCTCCATCTTCTCCTGTGTCGGCGTGGGCCGCCAGCGTATTCTCTACGGATATTTCCCTATCTTCCACTTTTTAATGATGGGACTGAATGGAGCCTTTCTCACTGGTGATATCTTCAACTTGTATGTATGGTTTGAAGTCATTATCATTTCTTCCTTCGTACTCATGACATTGGGTGGGAGAAAATCCCAACTGGAAGGGGCTGTAAAATACATGGCCATGAATATCTTGGCGTCCACATTTTTCTTAACAGGGATAGGCATACTTTATGGTATTTCAGGATCATTGAATATGGCCGACTTAGCTCTGCGTATCCCAAAGATACAGAACCAAGCGTTAGTAGAAATCACAGCGACATTTTTTCTGATCGGTTTTGGTATTAAATCTGCCGTATTTCCACTTTACTTCTGGCTACCATCATCTTATCATACCCCGCCCTCGGCAGTAGCGGCGACTTTCGGCGGCCTATTGACAAAAGTAGGTATCTACGCATTATTCAGAGTGTTTTCTTTGCTATTTATTCCCAATCATTTTACCAAAGAACTACTGATCGCACTAGCCATATTGACAATTTTGACCGGTGCCTTTGGTGCATTGATCAAAACCAATATCAGAAGGTTGTTTTCCTATTTAATCGTTTGCCATATCGGCTTTATGATTGGCGGGCTGGGCCTATACAGTAAATGGGCCTTACTAGGAGCAATATTCTATCTCATCCACGATATCATGGTTAAAACCAATTTATTTCTAATTGCTGGTGTTGTACGTCAACTCCGCGGTACCATGGATATGAATAAATTGGGTGGACTGTATGCCCAATACCCTAAAATTTCTTTACTTTTTGCCCTTGTTCTTTTTTCTCTTGTCGGCATACCGCCCCTATCGGGTTTCTGGCCCAAAATCTATTTATTCCGGGACGCGTTCCAGCTCGAAAAGTATGCCTTTGCAGGAGCCCTGATCATCGGTAGTTTTATCACTTTGTTTGTCATCGCGAAAATGTGGGCACAGGTATTCTGGAAAGATGCACCTGACCCAGAAATAGTTGAAGATAAATTTGCAGATATGGTTGGGTATAAAAAAACAATGCTCATACTCCCGGTTATTATTTTGGCATCTGCGTCGCTGTATATCGGGCTCAACGCCGAGGCTATCATTCATGTGGCGGATCAGATTGCTACACAATTATTGGACACATCACCTTACATAAACGCTGTACTAGGAGGGCAGAAATAATATGATAAAGCAGTTTTTAATGAACCTCATGTTATCCTTTATCTGGGTTGCACTGACGGGATCAATGTATTACTCGAACTTTCTATTCGGTTTTATGCTCGGATTTGGCATACTCTGGTTGATGAACAGAAATGAAGCCGATCAGCGCTACTTCTATCGGGTACCTAAAACATTGAGTTTTATTCTTTTTTTCCTTTGGGAAATGATCGTTGCTAATATTCAGGTTGCCTATGATGTCATCACGCCGAAATTTTTCATCAAACCGGCCATTGTGAAATATCCTATGGATGCAAAAACAGATTTAGAAATCAACCTACTTTCAACTTTTATTTCGTTAACACCAGGCACACTTATACTCGATGTAAGTGAAGATAAAAAGACGATCTTTATACATGTGATGTACATGAAGAACAGGGAACAGTTTGTCTCTACCCTTAAAAATAATGTTGAACGAAGACTTTTAGAACTCTTAAGATGACTTTAAACAGCTATTTTGACTATGTAATCCTTCCAATCTTGACTATTTCAGTCATATTGGCTTTTATTCGCCTGTATAAAGGACCTCAGATATTTGATCGTGTTATTGCCTTAGATCTTATTATTACCATTGGAATCGGTATCATTACCGTCTATAGTATACGAACTTCGCAGGAAGTATTTTTAGATATTGCCATGATATTAGCACTTATCGCATTTCTTGGCACAATCGCATTTTCATTTTATTTAGAAAAACAAAGCAAAGATGAATGATATTACTTTAGCCATACTCAGCACCATAGGGGCACTGGCCATATTGTTTGCATCTATTGGCATCTTGCGGATGCCGGATTTTTATTTACGTCTTTCGGTAACCGTCAAGGCAGCAACACTCGGTGTTGGGCTATTGCTCATTTGTGCTGCTGTCACTTTCCCGGATGTATCCGTAACGACAAAGGCCATAGCTATTGGTTTCTTTCTGATTCTAACGGCGCCAGTTGCAGCACACATGATTGGCAGAGCCGCATACATACAACGCGTAAAAACATGGAAGGGAACCACCTTAAATGATCTGGAAAAAGAGGGAAAATTAGATTGCAGAAAAGAAGATTTCTAAGAAAAGTCCATTGAGCCTTTCTTAAAAATCTTCTTACCTTGATTAAAATAGAATACAAACAGGAGCAGGCACAGAAATTTCTTTCCCGGTATCTGTTAACAAACCAGTTTTCGTATCCCGGCTAAACAAAACAATGTTGTTCGTGTATTGATTGGCAACTAAAAGATATTTACCATCTGGAGAAAGATTGAAATTGCGCGGTCCCTTACCTTTTACCGAATTATTGGCTATTTTCTTTAATTCTCCATCTTTCTCTACCGAAAAAGTAGCTATCGTATTGGCATCGCCCCGATTGGTTGCATACAAAAATTTGCCATCAGCAGACATCTTGATATCTGCCCCACCGTTACTTCCTTTAAAACCTTCCGGATTGATATCAAATGTACTTTGATACATCCAGGCATTGCCATCTTTCTTATAAAAGGCAATTTGACCCGTCATTTCCAATACAACATACAAGAATTTCTCTTTCTTATCAAAAACGATATGTCGCGGACCGCCCCCAGCAGGAGTAAAGATATCTTCCGATTCCTCAGCGAGACTATAGGTATTTCCAGTTTTATTGACTGAATAAATTGAGACCTCGTCCAGACCAAGATCTTGGATATACAACTTATCGCCCTTTTTAGAGAAAAAAGTAGAATGTACATGTGGTTTTTCTTGCCGAACTGGATCAACGCCCTTACCTTCATGTTGTATCAGTCGCGCTCTTTTACTCAAGACACCATTACTTTCTAGATCAAATAGAGCCGCAGATCCGCCTGTATAGTTTGCTACGGCCAGCAGGCTTCCGTTAGGATGGACCTCGACAAAACAAGGCGCCCCTCCACCTGAAGGGAGGGAGTTTAGAAATGTTAAATGCCCGTCTTTAAAAGAATAAGCAGAAACCGTACCTTCTTGATTCGGAACCTCATTAACAGCATAGATAAAGTTGTTACTCCGGGCGAGAAATGAAGGGTCTTTACTCTCCTGTGTACTCAACAACGTTGCATTACCAGTTTTGACATCAAAATTATAGACATAAATACCTTTGCTTTCAGTTTTGCTAGTGTAAGTACCGACAAACATAGGAGTCTGTTGTGCAAAACTAGCGAAAGGTAAAATTGTCATTAAGTAAATAAATGCTTTTTTCATCGAAATTATTTTATAAATTGATACCCATGTATTTAATGAGATCGTTGCTACGGGTTTGTGTATACACTATTTGCGACCTCGATTAAATTTATGTATTCATTTTTCGGTGCTTAAATTCAAAAACCCGCAACCATTTTATCGGCACAAATATCGTCAATAGACTTGTTAAATTTGGTTAAAACCGCCCTTTCTAATAGGCAAATGCGTATTTTAGCGCATCAATTTTAACAATTCCAAAATTACCCATTTAAAATATGGGGAGTGCAAAAATATTGTTAAATAAAAGTACGAATAATTCATATAATCTGATAATTTTGTGCTGTTGTTCAAAAAAGTATATATTGAATATAATTAGCTTACATATCTGCAAAGGCCTAAGCCTTTAATAATGAATAAATCATGAACAAATGACCGAGTGAAAAGAGCCCATTTAAACAAATGGTGGACACTCATAAATATCATAAATAATTTATACGAATGAAAAAAAACATTTATATATTGTTTTTATTGCTTTTAGCTTCAATTCAGGCTAGTTTAGCGCAACGTCAGGTGATTGACCGTGTTGTCGCAACAGTTGGATCGGGCATTATCTTACAGTCCGACGTGGATATGCAATATTCGCAATGGTTAGCGCAAGGAAACAAACCTAATGAAAACTTTAAATGCGGTGTACTTGAGCAATTAATCATTCAGAAACTGCTTTCCCAACAGGCCGTAATTGACTCTATTGATGTAACAGAAACCGAAGTTGACGACAACCTTAACTCCCGTTTACGCCATATGTCACAACAGGCTGGAGGTCAAGAACGTCTTGAGAAATTTCTCAACCGCTCGTTATTACAATACAAGGAAGAAATGCGTGCAAGTGTTTTTGAGCAGTTGAAAGCGAACAAAATGCAGCAAAACATTGTTCAAAAAGTTGACGTAACACCATTGGAAGTAAAACGTTATTTTGAAGGCCTGAATCAAGATAGCCTCCCTTATTTCAATACTGAAGTCGAAATTGGTGAAATTGTCATGATGCCGAAGTTGACAGATGAGGAAAAAAAAGAACAACGAGACAAAATTGAAGGTATCCGAAAACAGATTGTAGAGGGCTCTGATTTTGGTACAATGGCTCGTATATATTCCCAAGACCCAGGATCAGCACCCTACGGTGGAGATTTGGGTTTCGGTACACGCGACAACTACGTCAAGGAATACTCTGCAATGGCATTTAAATTAAAACCTGGAGAAATATCGCCCATTGTAGAATCTAAATATGGATTCCATATTATTCAGGTACTCGAAAGACGTGGCGAAGAGGTTCACACACGCCATATTCTAATGAAGATTAATCCTGGTGCCGCAGCGTTAGAACGGACTAAAAATAAACTGGACAGTATCTATAAATTAGTCGTTGACAAAAAAATGGATTTCTATCACGCTGCCACAAATTATTCGGATGCAGAGGAAAGTAAATTCAATGGTGGTATGATCCTTAATCAAGAAGGATCAAGCCGCACTACAGTAATTCCTATGGATGGCTTGGAAAAATCAGTATTTACAGCAATCGATCAGCTAAAACCGGGAGAATACTCCAAACCAGCGCAATTTACAGACAAAATGGGCGATGTTGGCTATCGCTTCAACTATTTAAAAACACGTATCCCTCCACACAAAGCTAATTTGGACGAGGATTTTACCAAAATTAAAGAGGCGGCCAGACAAGATAAAATCAATCGCAATCTGAGCAAATGGTTTGACGATAAATCCAAAACAACATTTATTGATATCAGTGACGAATTTGGTTCATGTGATGAATTGAAAAAATGGAGAAAATAATAAGCTTAAAACACTTATCACCTAAAAAGAGGCTGTCTCAAAATG
>NZ_DFOE01000030.1:0-9256 GCF_002376635.1 Sphingobacterium sp. UBA3549
CACAGTTCAGTTTACACTACCCCTTATAGTTTTTCTTTTACTGGTAGTGGTGGAAATTGCACCTTTACAGGTTTATAATCTTTCGCATAAGCTCCCAATTGATTGACATTTGTATGTCCCGTGATGGTGATTATTTGATTAGGTGTGTAACCACTTTCAAGTAAGAATTTTATTCCGCTATGTTTAGCACTGTAAAGAGTGGTATATTCACTTATATACTTGCTTCCTTTCTCTATTGCACCACGCTTAAAGGCTGAAAACTGAGTTGAAAATGTATTTGCTTTACTTTGGACTTTCCCGAATAATTTAATCTTTGCACGTTCGTAATCTTTCCCAAAGAGATAGTCATCTTTATCTACTTCGTTTTCCTTCAAATAAGCCTTTATAAGCTCTTGTAATGGCTCAGCTAATGAAATACTAAGCTGTTCATAATTTTTCACTATATCGGAGCTTAAATGTATTAAATTCCGTTTTAAATCTATATCCTTAAATTGAATAGAAACAATTGTTTCTATGCGGTGCAGAGTGAAAAATATAAATTTATACATTACGGCTAAGTAATCATTATATGCTTCTACTTCCTGAATAACATTATGGAAATCGTCAATTTCGACTGCTTGGTGCATTTTGGTTTTCCCCTTGTCGATACGCTTGATAGTTTTAGTAATATTACTTATCTGTAAATTTTTATAGTCAATTAAGTGGTTATAAAATCCCTGAAAAAAGACTAAAAAATCATCCCTGTACCCTTTGCTTTGTTCTAGGTCAACAATGATATAGCTTAAAAATGCGCTGAAATGTTCTTTAGTAAAGTCTTTCAAAGTCAAATTTGGCGCTTTCAATTTATCCAAATAGGCTTTGAATCTTGAAACCTTTGAGTTATATATGTTGTAGGTTTTATCATTTATGGTACCTTCTGCTATTTTGAATGTTAAAAATTCTTGGAGTAAATCGGTTATTTTTTTATCAGTATCTCCTAGAGCAAAATAACCACCATCAACAATGAATTCAAAGTTATCTAAATCTTCCTCTAGACGTTCGATTCGCCTTTTCGCTATTGTCTTTCGTTCATTTATGTTTTTAATTTCTGCGTTACCATTCTTATCTAATTTCTTCTTGCCCTTTGAATCTAAAACAAAGAATTTCGAATCATTCAAATCATCGCTATAATAATACTTTTTCTCTTTACCGAATGTGTCCTTATACTTAAAGCACACCTTCCAAATACCGTTTTTCTCCTTAATAACATAAGGTTTACCAATCTTTTTAGACTTATTTATATCATTCATAGTCAACAATTTGAATACATTAAATATTTACTAAAGGAACAAAAACTATGTGTCCCCAAATGTGTCCCTAAAGATGAATTTCAACGGATTTTTAGAATTTTTGAAAACAAAAAACCGCCTTAAAACATGTTTAAAGCGGTTCAAATATATTAAAATGTCGTTAATTAAATCAATAGTTTTATGTGCTTCATGGAAAGTCTTAGAATAAAAAATGAATAGCTAAATATATTCAATTTTAGGCAAAGACCAACCCCAATAGGTCATTTTTAACATTTATTATATCTGGTATTGGAACCATGAGCCCCTTTCAAACGTCATTAAAGCAAAGGAGCCAATAGTCTGCAGATAGAATCGACCCCCCTTTTCCAACGGCTTCGTTGCATCCAACTTCGAATTGTAATCAGATCTGAAAATTCAATATCAGCCAAAAACTGCGCATTCAGACGGTCACAGAGTGCTTTATCCGAGATAATTCCTGAAATCTCAAAATTGATATAAAAACTCCTGATATCCAGGTTTGTCGTACCAATATACGCCAGCTTCCCATCAATACAGATCGTTTTAGCATGGAGAAACCCTTTTTTATAAAGGTAAACATTCACTCCCCTTTCCAGTAGCGGTTTGATAAATGAAAAAGAAGCATGTTGTACGAAATACGAATCAGACTGAGCCGGCAACATCAAATCCACACGAACACCCGACGAAACCGCCAACATTAAAGCAGTGGTCAATTGATCGCTTGGAATAAAATAAGGAGTACACAACTGTACATACTCTTTAGCTTCATTTATACCTGCGATAATAGCTTCCATATTGAATGGTGCTGGCGATCCAGGATCACTCGCCGTAAACCCTACTCCACTGGCATCTTCATGATTTAATGGAAATCGATTTAAATAACCCCGCCCGAGTTCAAAAGACTCCGCTTCCGTCTGATTCCAGCTATTCCAAAACTGGATCTGTAATGTATTTACTGCTGCGCCGATTACCATCATCGCCGTATCCCGCCAGTAAACCCCATTCTTTCCGTTATTGATATATCGGTCCGAAATATTGATCCCACCGACAAAGCCGATTTTACCATCAATAACCACAATCTTACGGTGGTTTCTGTAGTTACTGTTTGCCAAAGAACTAAAAGTAACGGGAAGAAAGGCTTGAAATTCAAAATCAGGTTTATTTCGTCGCAAATATTTTATTACATCCGGCGCACCAAAGCTGTCTAATATCAGACGCACAGTGACACCAGCTTTTGCTTTCTCTTCTAAAATATGTAAAATTTCACGGCCTATTTCGTCCATTTCCCAAATGTAATATTCCATATGGATAGAATGCTCGGCTGCTTTAAGCCGGTCGATAAGTACAGGAAATTTTTCTTCGCCATTGATAAATAGCGTCACCTCGTTATTCAGGGAAAAGGTAGATATTTTTTGGTTTTTGAGATATCGATACACCATAGCCAAACTTCCAATGCGTTCATTTAACGTATCGATATGTTCCTCCATAATTTCAGACTCCTTACGCCAAGCGTCCAATAGTTTTTTGGACTGCTCACGGTATACCCGTTTCATTCTTTTGACCTTTTTAAATTTTTGTCCAAAGAAATAGTAACTGAGTAAACCAATGCCGGGCAAGAACACAATGACCATAATCCAGGCAATCGTTTTGGATGGATTACGGTTTTCGATCAAGATGGTCCCGATTACACCAATGTAAAGAATCAGTAAAGGGATCCAGTAATATTGTAATACTATTTGTAAGATATGATGAAGTACCTCCATTTTGTATGCTAAGGGTTTGACCAAATATAATATTTAGTACCGACATATCGTTGTCGTCAAACACAGTTTATTGCACCCTCAACATGAATAAATGGACTTAAATAGGGAATATCTAAATTGGCACCACGAAGTACAAACCATATTCCCAACAAGAAATATAGAAAAGGTACCCATTTTGAAAATCCAATTTTGAAGGATCGGGAAAAATTGCCAAGAAAAGAAAAGAGAAACAACAACGGTATAGTTCCCAAACCAAAACATACCATAAAGAAAAAACTTTGGAGTGGACTATCCGCGTTGATGGAAGACATGAGTGCCATATAGACCATGCCACAGGGTAATAATCCATTCAACACACCGGCTATAAAGCTTCCCCCTGGCTTATACAACCACTTCGACAACAACCGTACAATAGGCTGCACAGCTTTGGTCTGCCAGCTCGCGATCATTTTGTTGTGCTTACCGACTAGCTGAAATAAAGCAATTCCTATCAGTATAATTCCTGTAACCCAGCTCAAGGTGCGCTGCCAGCCTTGAATTTGTGCAAATGTCCCTATCGTACCGAGTAAAAGCCCCAAACAACCATAGGTCAGTACCCTACCCGATTGATATAATATCTTATTTAGGAAAACTTTCCACCCCAAATCCTGCCTCCCTTCTATGGCGAAAATCAATGGGCCACACATTACCGCACAATGTATACTGCCAAACAATCCCATGAAAAAAGCAAAATAAGTATAGCTCATTTCCTTATACTAAAATAAAATATGCTCTTCAAATAGAAAATCTTTACCCACACTTTTCCAATCAATATAAAGGTTCCACATTCCTTTATCGAACGTGGAGATCGGAAGGGTATATAGATTACCTGTCGTCTGAAACGGTAATTCTTTATCCAATCGATTATCAGAAGGCTTGCGAAAAACCAATTTCCCTTTATTTTCTTTAGAGACAAAATGAATGTACAAGGTGTCTTTCCTGATTTCGACAGTCGGAGATTCCTTCATAGTCAATACATTCTGCTTTTTATCGTACGCTTGGTCATAATTCAGCCCCTGTTCGTAGTAATCATCTTCCTCCAGACTATCTGAGTCATGGCTTACCATATAGACACCCGCTCCGACTATGCACAACATAAATACCGCCAAGGTTAAAAAAATTTTTGTACCCCAATTCATTTTTCTTCATTTTAATTCATACCCGGAGGCGCTATAAAAGTAGTTTTTAAACTTTCCACTTTCTTATCACCCGAATAGATCGCTAATTTTACATTACTTTTATAAGTCTCCACATCTTTATTCGCGATAATGAGAAAAAAACTCATTGTCGCATGCCCATCTTTATCCAATTTTTGGATAGGGTTAACCAGCTGAATCTTTAAACGCGGATCATCGCAGACGAGTTTGAAAGGCATTTCTTTGCCAGACTTATTGATCAATTCCAAAGAATACAAGTTGCTTATTGTCTTATCGTCACGAAGCTGGTAGGTACTGCCCTTTGCGCGGAGTAACCTTCCATCCACCTGAGAACGGTTGAACAATAGAAAACAAAAGACAGTCATTAGGGCGACCAACACGATAGAATAAGCTATCGTTCTCGTATTGTTTTTTTTCTTGAGCGTACCCTCGATCTCCCCCATTGGATAAAAGCCAATTAACTTTTTAGGCTTTCCGATTTTGTCCATGACAGCATCACAGGCGTCGATACATGCCGTACAACTTACGCATTCCAATTGCAAGCCTTTTCGAATATCAATTCCTGTAGGACATACATGGACGCAGAGCTTGCAGTCCACACAATCGCCCTGAGGTGCCATGACATCCTTTTGATGTTTTCCTCTAGGTTCTCCACGTCTATGATCATAAGCTACTGTAATACTCTGATCGTCCAAGAGTACCCCTTGCAATCGGCCGTATGGGCAGATTGCTATACATACAATTTCTCTAACATACGCAAATACGCCATAGAAAACCAATGTAAATATAGTAATCGAGATGAGACCACCGATATGTTGATCCAGCGGATCAGTGATAATCTTTAACAAGGCATCGACACCGATAATGTAAGATAAAAAGATATTGGAGATGAAAAAGGATATGATCAGAAAAATGCTGTGTTTCAAAAATTTCTTAAACTGCTTTTGATCCGTATTGGGACCTGCATCCAATTTTTTTTGTTGTTGCCAATCACCTTCAATCCAATACTCGATCCTTCTAAATATCAATTCCATAAAAATGGTCTGGGGGCAAGTCCACCCACACCATACCCGTCCAAAGACAACAGTAAACAAAACCACACATACCATCACGATCAACATGCCAAATACGAATATGTATAGGTCTTGCGGATAGAAAAGATTTCCTAAGATGGAGAATTTCCGGTCAATAATGTTAAACATTAAAAACGGTTCACCATTTATTTTGATAAAAGGAGCGACAAATAAGAACAGTAGCAGTGAATATCCAACCCACTGTCTCTTTTTGTAAAGTTCTCCCTGCGGTTTCTTGGCATAAATCCATTGTCTTTTTTTTGACTTAGATCCACCATTATTGGCATTATTCAATACTACTGTACTCATTGTTATTTCGATTTATTACTCTGCTTTTTTTTCTGTTTCAGCTTGATCTGTTTTACCTTCCTCCGCTGATTTCTCTCCACTTGCTGCCTGCCCACCACCATAGCTTACCTCTTCACCTTGAGGCGCTTTTGGATTAGCAGGGTTAGTATCCCTTAATGTGACAATATAACTGGCCACCTGGGCAATTTGAGCAGGACTTAAAGTTTGTTCCCAAGGCACCATTCCTTTATCAGGAACACCATATTTAATGGTTTTGAAGATGTCCTTAATTTCGCCACCATGTAACCAAAACTTATCGGTCAAGTTCGGTCCGATACCACCTTCACCACTACCGCCGTGACAGGCGACGCAGTTTGCGGTAAAGATAGTTTTCCCGTCGGCGGCCAACTCCGGTTGAAACTCCACGCTACTTTCATCTACGTTACTCGCTGAAGCAGTGAGATAAGCCTGGCGTTCTTTCTCAGCAATGACCATCTCATGTTCATATTCCTGATCTTGGTTCATTCCTATACCAGAGACCTGATAAACGAATAAGTAAACAAGACCAAAAAAGATTGTTCCGTAAAAGAGGAAATTAAACCAGATTGGAATCGGATTATCCAATTCGCGAATACCGTCATATTCATGGTCTATAACAATATCCTTCTCTTCTGAAATCGGTCTGATCCCCATGATCTTGTTCCATGACCTTTTCATCCAGCCTTTGTTTGCTGCCTTTTTGAGTTTTTCCTCGTTGGCCAATTCAGGCATGGTAATCTTAATAATGGATTTCATCGCACGATTGACCATCAGTGCCGAAGCGAGGAGAGCCAACATCACAACGATCAATACGATAATTAAGATATCTGTGTATAAATTATCTGTACCAAATCCTATCGTAGATTGAACAACTTCTGCGGTAGCTGGTGCAGTATCCAATAATAAACTCATATATTATAGACTTTCAGGTGAATGATTCATTTCCTTTTCTGTTTCGTCTTCTTCCAAAGGCAATTCCTTCATATAAGTAACATAGTCTTTTTTCATCCGGAACAACATTATTGCTACTGAAATGAAGAAAATCAAGAAGATCCAAAGTGATGCGATTAAATAAAGCTCACTACCGTTTAGATTTGTTATTTGCTTAAACATCGCTTTATTGATTTGCGTTAATAGTATTATCAGCTACCTTCGGCGCTGCTTTTATATCTGTTCCAAGTCGCTGCAAGTATGCAATTACGGCTACAATCTCACGATCAGCTAACACATTCACTTGATTTTGTTTCAGATCATCAGCAATTTTTTGCGCTTGCTTAGTAAGATCCTGTTCAGCATGTTCAATTTCAGCATCGGTATATGGAATACCCAATTTGCGCAATGCTTTCATTTTATCCTGCAGAATAGAATTGTCCAATTTCTGATCGATCAGCCATGGATAAGTTGGCATGATACTTCCAGGAGAGGTAATTGTTGGATCCATCAAGTGGTCAAAGTGCCACTTGTTCGGATATTTCCCTCCGATCCGGTGCAGATCCGGTCCAGTCCGCTTCGAGCCCCATAAAAACGGTGTATCGTAAACAAACTCACCAGCTTTACTATATTCACCATATCGCGCTGTTTCTGACCTAAACGGACGGATCGTCTGTGTATGACAATTAACACAGCCTTCCCTAACATACAAATCCCGTCCTTGCAATTCCAATGCTGTGTAAGGTTTCACACTAGCAATTGTGGGAACGTTCTTAGAAATCGTAAACGTCGGTACCATCTCGACCATACCTCCGATAAGGATGGCAATTAGCGCTAACACCATAAATAAAATTGGTTTACGTTCGAGGCGACGGTGTTGCGACTGTTCGTTTACCTGAACTGGCAATAATGCAGGTGCTTCCGCTGGTTCATTGGCCAGAAGCTTTCCGCTTTTCATCGTTTTGATCAAGTTGAAAGTCATCAAGAACACACCAGACAGATAAAGAGCCCCACCTAATGCACGCATCATGTGCATCGGCAAAATTTCTAATGTCGTCGCAAGGAAATTCGGATATTTCAAAACACCCTCTGGTGTAAATTCTTTCCACATCAAACCTTGTACTACAGCTGCCCAGTACATTGGGATTGCATAGAACAAAATACCCAGTGTACCAATCCAGAAGTGAGTTGATGCCAGTTTTTTAGAGTAGAGTTCTGTTTTATAAATACGAGGTATCAACCAGTACAAAATTCCGAATGTCATAAATCCGTTCCATCCCAATGCCCCCACGTGTACGTGTGCTACAATCCAATCGGTAAAGTGAGCAATTGCATTAACTTGTTTCAAGGATAACATAGGCCCCTCGAAAGTTGCCATCCCATAACAGGTAAGTGCCACCACCATGAATTTTAACATCGGTTCTGTCCGCACCTTATCCCATGCACCCCGTAAGGTGAGCAGACCATTGATCATACCACCCCAACTCGGAGCAATCAACATAATTGAAAACACGACTCCTAAAGACTGTACCCAACCCGGTAGTGCCGTATATAATAAATGGTGAGGACCTGCCCAGATATAAATAAAGATTAAAGACCAAAAGTGAAGAATACTTAATTTATACGAGTAAACCGGACGGTTGGCCATTTTAGGAAGAAAATAATACATCATTCCCAGATAAGGAGTCGTCAAGAAAAAGGCTACTGCATTGTGTCCATACCACCATTGTACAAGGGCATCCTGTACACCTTTATACACATAGTAACTTTTCCAGCCCGCTACGGGCAATTGAATGGAGTTAACAATGTGCAAAACAGCGACTGTAACAAACGTGGCAATATAGAACCAAACTGCGACATACATATGGCGTTCGCGTCGTTTGATAATAGTGCCGAACATATTGATACCAAATACAACCCAAATAAGGGTAATGGCGATATCAATTGGCCATTCCATTTCGGCATACTCATGGCTTGAAGTAAGACCCAGTGGAAGTGTAATAGCCGAGGCAACAATAATTAATTGCCAACCCCAAAAATGGAGCTTACTCAAAGCATCACTGAACATTCTTGCTTTAAGCACCCGCTGCAAGGAGTAGTATACTCCCATAAAAATACCATTACCTACGAAAGCAAAAATAACCGCATTGGTATGTACAGGGCGTACACGGCCAAATGTTGTAAATTGCAATCCAAAGTTCATCTGAGGCCAAACAAGTTGAGTCGCCACAAGCAATCCTATGGTCATACCAACTATCCCCCAAATAATGGTAGCGATTCCGAAATTTCTGACAATCTTATTGTCGTAATTAAATTGCTCTAACTGCATTACTTAAATTGTTGATTCTGCTTCAAAAGTAAGCAGCATTTTATGACAATCTAATGATGCACAATGCGTACAAAAGTGATGTGCATCACTTTTAGCTTAATCTCGGCTTTCGCTTCGTTTCTACAATTTGCAACTGAATGTAAGTAAGTTATCAAAAATAAAAATGGTGAACCGGCGTTCCTATAATTAATCGTGAAGTCAAAAGTGATGCTAATCACTTTTCTAACCTTGCAGCTAGATCTTTTAATATAAGTCAACCTATTATTACGGCCAAAAAAGGTTGTTGTTTCCTCAAGACACACCTTTGCCTCAGTTATGCAATAGCCACTAT